>CAZFOX010000532.1:0-4242 GCA_964520565.1 uncultured bacterium
TCTCAGAACACCTTTTGAGCCTTGAAAGAATTTACTAAAACCTGAATTTCAAATAACTTTGGCTAGTATTTTCAAGTTAATGACTCTTGGAATTAATCACAAAAGATTTTTAAAGATATAACATTATGATCCCGCTATGGTTATTATCTTGCATAATTACTATTTCATCTCACTTCACTAATCCATCACTCCATTTTGTTTCCCCGGCCGGACACGATTTGCAGGAGATCGATGGAATCGAGCGCCCCTGGCGCAGCATTGGGTACGCTCTTTCCCGTCTCCCCGAATCGGGGGGCGTTTTGATCCAAGCGGCATCCGGCGAGTATCCGGCGGTCAGTACAACCCGCCGGTTCAAGAATCCGGTGATTATCCGATCTTCCGAACCTCACTGCGCCATCATTCTACCGGGAACCGGGGGAGGCGCCTTTGTTCTGAATGGCGCGGATAACCTGATTCTCGAAGGTCTGACGATCGATAACCGGAATAACACGGCGGTTTCCAACGCTCTTCATATCCTGGGAGGCAGTTCCCGCATTATCATTCGCCATTGTCTCATTACCCACGGCGATTCCGGTTACAGCAACGCCGACGCCGTGAAAATCCACCTTTATTCAAACCGGATTCTTTTCGAAGATAATATTGTTACTCACGCCAACGATGAATTACTCGAAATCAGCGGAATGTCGCACGATATCATCCTGCGGCGGAATGTGTTCCTTCAGGATTCCCCGAACGAATCGAAACCGCTGTTGGGAATCTACGACTCGGCGCGGCGTATCGCAATCGATGGCAACCTGTTTGTCATTCGCATTTCAAAAACTCATCCATCCGCGATACAACTGGGGCGCCTTCTCGCCGGGCCGTTGGATATCCGCGATATCGCTGTGATAAATAACTTCTTTTTCTTGAATCCCCCCGGCAGCATTATCGCGGGGAAAGGAGCGGAAAACCTGCTTCTGGCCGGGAATGGCCATACGGGAGAAACTTTCTTCCACTTCGAATCCAGAGGGAATAAGCTGATCAAGGAAACCGATAACAAAAAGATCGAAAAGGTTACTTTTTTCGATTCGGGAAGCCCATCTTCATCCTGGATGGAAGAAGCCCACACGATCGGAAGATCAAACGGTCTGTCCCTATTCAATCTACTGGATTGGAAGAGTATCCCCGATTCTATGCGCCTCCTTGTGGAGGATTAATCTCGTTTGGATCGCCCACTGGCGCAGGTTCACATTCATACAGAAAACAGCGAACCATTCTCCCGTCTTCTAAGGAACAAGCCGGGCAATCGCGCTGGTCGCACGGTTCGAAACGCTCGCTGCAACGGGGATGAAACCGGCATCCCGGCGGATAGTGGGCGGGGCTGGGAACGATGCCGGGGATGACATTGAGCCTTGCCTGGGATGCTTGGGCGGTTTGGGGAATCGAATGCAGCAATCCCCGGGTATAGGGATGCAACGGATCGGAGAAAATTCGTTCCACTGGCGCTTCTTCGACGATCTGTCCCGCATACATGACCGCCACCCGGTCGGCGGTTTCGGCGATGACGCCGAGATCGTGTGTAATCAAAATGATGGCCGCACCGGTGCGTTCCTGCAGGTCGTCCATCAGAGCCAGGATTTGCGCCTGGACGGTGACGTCCAAAGCCGTGGTCGGTTCGTCGGCGATCAGCAGATCCGGATCGCAGGCCAGAGCCATAGCGATCATGATCCGCTGCCGCATGCCGCCGGAGAGTTGATGGGGATATTCGCGCGCTCTTTCCCGGGGGGCGGGGATACGCACCTTATCCATCATTTCCACCGCCGCGTTGAACGCCTCCCGCTTTTTCATTTTGCGGTGAATGCGGAATACTTCGGCGATCTGATCGCCCACGGTGAATACCGGATTTAAGGCGGTCATCGGTTCCTGAAAGATCATGGAAATCTGATTGCCGCGAACAGCGCGGATTTCCCGCTCGGGCAACGATAGCAGATTGCGTCCCTTAAAGAGGATGCTTCCGGATACGATCCGTCCCGGTGGATTGGGAACCAGGCGTAGAATGGAAAGCGAGGTTACACTCTTGCCGCAGCCCGATTCGCCCACCAACCCCAGTGTTTCGCCGCGCCGTACATAAAACGACACGCCGTCCACCGCCCGGCCAACACCCTCGCCGGTGAAGAAATAAGTCCGCAAATCCTGGATTTCCAATAAAATTTCATTCGTCATTCTGATCGATACCCATTTCTATCATACGGATTTTTATTGGGAAATCCACCGCCTCCAATCCCAATTTTTCTTGAAAGAGTTTCGAATTTCCCGATTTCTCAATCGGTGGCTTGCAAAAACCGGGAAATATGAGAAAGTATCTGACAATATCTTTTTCCGGCCAAATAACTATGACCCAGCATACCTATCGCGATTGGAATCAATTTACAGGCGAAACCGTTCCCGGCACGTTTTCGTTGCAGCCGGTTTTCTTTGAGAACGTTCGCCGGGGATACTCTATTGTCGATCTCGGTTGCGGTGCGGGACGTGTCTGTTTCGACCTTTTAAGACGGGGATACGGCCCCCTGGTCGGGATCGATCAGAACGAGCATTGCATCCGCTTTGCCCGTGAGAAAATCCAGAATCATCCCGGAGGAAAAACCAATCAGTGCCGTTTTGAATGCAGCGACGCACTGCATACCGGCTTTGGGGATGGATATTTCGATACGGGAATCATCCTGGCGGTGTTGACGACATTAACCACACCCGGCGAGCGGCTTCAGATTCTGAAAGAAGCCCGGCGGATCATACACCGCGATGGGGGGCTTTACCTCGGCGAATTCATGCAGACCTGGCATCATCCGCTCTATTACAACCGCTACATTCTGGGAGAAAAGGAAACCGGCGAAATGGGTTCGTTTCTTGCCCGCGATTCATCGGGAACCATTTCGTTTCAAGCCCATCATTTCTGTGAACGAGAGTTGGTCGATCTGCTGCAAGCGGCCGGATTTCAGATTGTCCATTGGATGTACCTTCCCGTTACCACTCAGACAGGAAATCATGTCAATGGAGTGGCTATTTGGGCCGCTTGATCGGGCATTCATCTAAATTCCCTATAATCAGGCCTGCATTTCCTTCGTTTCCACCCACATCAACCGATCCAGGTTGTATTGCGCCAATTGACCCGCAACGGAATGGGAGCAGGAGAGGATAATTTTCAATCCCTGATTGCGGCATTTCCCATTGATAATCGTCAATCGTCCCAGTTCCTGTTGGTTGAGAGATTGGCCGGAAAGGTGGACAATAAGCGTACGTCCACCGTCCCGTTCTTCGATCTTTTTGCAACTGGGAAGCAATGCGGGGATCTGCTCGGTGGCGTTTTCAGGGTGGAAAGCGAGAAAGGCAGATTGATTGTCGGGCATTTTCCATTCATCTCATTTGACAGTCATGAGTAAAACCTGATACACATGTATTATAGAATAAGAAAAAAAGCGGGATTTGTCAATTAATTGTCGGAGGATTTCGATTATGAAAACCCAAATTCTTTTAGGCACTCTGATAGTGCTATGCCTCACTGGGGCCGTGTGGGCGGAAAACCAGAGCGGATCATGGAATGCACGAGATTTCGGCGCGACGGCGGATGGAAAGACCGACGATGGCCCTGCTATTCAAAAGGCGCTGGATGCCGCTGGCCTGGCGGGTGGCGGAGAGGTTTTTTTAGTGGCGGGACGCTACCGGATCGACAAGTCGATCTCGATACCCTCCGGAGTGACCCTCAGCGGCGTTTGGCAGGCGCCGCATCACGCCGATAAGGCATGGGGAACCGTTCTCTTGGCCGCAGGTTACCGTGGAGAGGAAAACGGACCCGCCCTGATCCAACTGGCGCCCAGCGCGACGGTAAAAGGATTGACGATTTATTATCCCGATCAGCGTTTTGATGACATTCAACCGTATCCCTGGGCGATCCAAGGGAAAGGCATGCACGGCAGCGTACTCGACATCACCCTGGTTAATGCCTACCAAGGAATCGATTTCGGCACGCATAGCAATGAACTGCATACGATCCGCAATGTCTTCGGATGCTGTCTGCGCCGGGGGATTTATATCGACGGGTGCACCGATATCGGCCGTATCGAAAACGTGCATTTCAATCCCCATTACTGGGCACGTGCCCAGGTTCCCGCGGAGGAACTCCCTAAAGATTTTCAGGGACTGATCGATTACCTGAATACCCATGCCGAAATATTTATTTTCGGCCGCACCGACTGGGAGTACGTTCTC
>CAZFOX010000533.1:0-4238 GCA_964520565.1 uncultured bacterium
ACCGCTGGCATGAACCGCGTCGCTGGCACGATAAAAACTCTCGCGGACGGGCTACAGAAATCATGCCGGTCTCGGCGGTCAGCTGGCATGAAGCCCAGGCTTATTGCCGATGGCTCTCTCTCAAAACGGGCAAACCCTACCGTCTTCCCACCGAGATGGAATGGGAAAAGGCGGCGCGCGGCGTGGATGGGCGGATTTTTCCCTGGGGGAACAAGTGGAATACGCAGTATTGCAACTGGTTCGGATATCTGGGCGAAGTGGCCCAGGATTTCCGGGATACCGACGCGTATCTGTGGGTGTCTCCTCTGGGCTCGTTTGAAGAAGGCAAAAGTCCCTGGGGGTGTTACGACATGGCCGGGAACGTGCTGGAATGGTGCAGCGATCCCTGGTCTCCGGACGATGCAACCTATCGGGTATTCAAGGGCGGGAGTTTTCATACCAATAATCCGAATCAATTGCGTTGCGCCTGGCGGGGGGGAACGTATCCCGATCTCGGCCATGTCTATTGGGGCGATCTGGGATTTCGCGTAGCCCATGACGACAGAAGCGAGGGAACGAACTGAATCGTGTCTGCAGAGATATTCGAACGGAATTGGAATTGCCTGGCCAGGCGCTACCCGGATTACGCGGCGGCGCTGAGAACTCTCCCTTTCATCCCGGTTCCTTCTCTCGATCCAGCCTCTGTGCGCGCCTGGCTGAAACAGGCTGTTGAAGGCAAAACCCGGCAGGCTATTCTAATGGGACTGGGGGGAGGATATGCGGCATCGATTCTACATGGCGAGTTCCCTCTTCACTTTCTGGTGATCCTTGAAAGCAATCTGGCCAACCTGGCGGCGGCTCTCCACACTGTCGATCTATGCGCCACTCTCGAAGACGAATGCGTGCATTGGATCGTCGCTTGCCCGCCCAGCCGTCTGGAGACCGGATTGCAGCACATCAAATCTCTCCTGGCCGCGCATGGATTTCAGGCAATCCGAACGCCGTCCGCCGATCCCGCCGAACGAGCCTATTACGATGCCGTTCTCAAGGCATTGCCGGGCGTCATCGAGCGGGAAGCCTTCAGTCTGAAAGCCCTGCTCGCGCGGGGAACTGGCGTTCAGACCAACCTGGTGCGCAATCTTCCCGCTGTGTTGGATTCTTATCCGCCCGATGCGATTCTGGGGCGATTCGCCAGGGTGCCCGCCGTCATTGCCGCCGCCGGAACGTCTCTGGACAAGAACGTTCACGCTCTTTGCAATCTCCGGAACCGGGCGGTCTTGATCGCCGTGGATACGGCGCTTAAAACATTGTTGCCGTTGGGTATCGAACCGCACTTCGCGGTCACGACCGATCCCACACCCGCCAAAGCCTGCCATTTCCGCGATGTGGTCCTGCCAGAAGAAACGGTGTTCGCTTTTGCACCGGACGGATGCCCGGAGATTGTGGAACCATTCCAGCGGCATCCACGCAAACTGGTGTTATTGGACAACAGCAATTGGTATAACGAGTATCTTCGGCGCCATCTGGGTTTGAATGGCCTGCTTCCCCGCGCCATGCACGTCGGCGAAGCGGCTGTTCGCCTGGCGATTGCGATGGGTTGCGATCCGATCGTGCTGGCGGGTTTCGATCTGGCGCTTCCTCCAGACGCGCAAACCACTCACGCCAAAGCCAGCGCTCGCGCTCTGCCGATCCTCGCCTTCGAAAACAACCAGGCGCGTGTACGCGGAGAGGACGGGCGGACGCATACCCAGGATTTGCATCCTGTGCCGGGTGTGGATGGACGTCCGGTGTTGACGTATTATTCATTCAAGATGTATCTCGAAGACCTGGCGCGCCTTGTCGCCGAAACGCCGGTTCGCTGGATCGATGCCACGGAGGGTGGAGCGCTCAAGCAGGGATGTGCGATACAAACACTGGCCGAGACTCTTTCTTCCTTCCAGAAAACTCTCGATATTCCTCAGCGTCTTGAGGAGATGAGAAAACCTTCGCCATCGGCAGTCGCCTTTTGTCTGGGAAAATTGCGAGACGGTTTTCAACGATTGGAAACGTTGGAGGTGAATTTGATCCGCCTGATCGAGGGGCGTTGTCCGTTGGACGAAGCGGCTCTTCTTTGGAAGACGCTGCTGGACGATAAAGAGATACGCGCCTTTCTCGATCACGCCATCTATCCCTTTCAACTCCAACCCCGGCTTTCTAAAATTTCCTCCGAAGAACGGATGGAATTCCTGATGGCCCGCGCCCGCGAGGCGCTTCAAACCGTCCGGTTGTTTCTAGTATTCTGGAAAGACGCTTTGCAACGATGCCAAGAGAAAGAACCACATATATGAATCCCCAATCTTCCTGGCTTTTCGACGAAACGCAACATACCGGCGCCGATTTTTCCGATCCGAAGGTCGTGCAGGATTACGACAAGCGCATGCATCGCCTGCGCGATATTCCCCGGGAGATTGAAACGGCTCGAAACGCGCTGCAACTGGATTCCACCCATACGATGATCGATCTGGGTGCGGGAACCGGCGAGTTCACCGTGGCGATGTCGGAATACTGCCGGGAAGTAATCGCCGTCGATATTTCCCAGGCTATGCTCGATTTTGCCCGGCACAGGGCGGAGTCGCGGAACCGGCATAACATCCGCTACGTGCATGCCGGGTATCTGACATACGAACACTCGGGCGAAGGGGCCGACGCCGTATTGACTCAATTTGCGTTGCATCATCTGCCCGACTTCTGGAAAGCACGGGCTCTGCGCCGCATCCATTCATTTCTGAAACCCGGCGGCAGGTTATTCCTGAAGGATATCGTTTTTCCTTCCGGATTGGACGATTACGATTCCTTCTTTGATCGGTTCGTCGAACAGATGCGGATCAAAGCGGGCGACGAGATGGCGCTAGGCACAACCCATCATATCAAAAGGGAATTCTCCACCTTCGATTGGATTATAGAGGGTATGATCCGCCAGGCCGATTTCACTCTCGAACGGATCGAGTACAACGATCAATGCATCGCGGCGTATGTGTGTGTGAAATGAAATCACAAGATATGTAATATTGTAAATATGCAAAAATAGGAATTGAGCGATTCCTTAGCCTGTAAGCGTTTCATTTCGTCTCCGCTTCTTCATACACTCGGAAGTGTTCGATTCCCGATGGTTTCAGGATGTGATCGGGGACGTTCCAGATTTTGGTGAGGCCTTTTTCTTCGCTGGTGAGCAGCTGGGTTCCATCGGGGGAGAGCGTCAGGCAGGC
Source organism: uncultured bacterium (assembly GCA_964520565.1). Taxonomy (GTDB): domain Bacteria; phylum Hinthialibacterota; class Hinthialibacteria; order Hinthialibacterales; family Hinthialibacteraceae; genus CAZFOX01. The sequence continues at coordinate 3,225 of CAZFOX010000533.1, forward strand.
GTAATCCTGGGCGAAATCGTCCAGGGTTTTGATAATCCGACCGCTTTCGATATCCCACACCTCGCTACCGGCGAAGAGGTGCCTGCCGTCGGGGGACAACTTCGCCGGGAAATGCAAGTTCTCCAGCGTTTTTTCAATTTGCGTGGTCTCCACGTTCCAGATCAAAGCGCGGCGGTCTTTGCCGATAGAGAGGACCCGCTCTCCATCCGGGAAGAAGGCAGCGTACTCGACGCTGGCGTTGTGGATCGTGAAATCCGCGACGATATTCCCGCTTGCCACATCCCACACCTTGGCGGTTCCATCGAGGCTGGCACTGACAATCCGCCGGTCGTCGGGCGAGAACTCGGCATACCAAACGCTGTCGCGATGCCCGCGAAACTCGCGAAGCATCTCAAAAGTTTCAGCGTCCCAGATGCGGATGAGGTTATTGACGCCAGGTGCACTGGCATTACCGCTGGCGGTCAGAAATGTTTTGCCATCATGTGAGATATCGACCGCAGTTCTCGTGTCGGTCGGTGATGAAACGATTGCGCTTTGAATCGTCCAGGATGAGGCATCCAGAATTTGAACGGTATTCTTCTTCCCCCAAAGTAAGTATTTTCCATCCGCGCTAAATCGAGCGCTTCCCGCCTCCTTGAGATCGGGTATATCGATCTCTCTCAATATCTCGCATTTTGTATAGTCCCATAGTTGGATATCGTTGAAAAAGTCGATTGCTACATAGGGTAATTTTGGATGGAGAACTCCGGTTGAAATTCGATCGCGCCGAGCGATATGATCTTCCTGAATTTCATTACTGCTGATATCGAGCACACCGAATTTAAATTCTCTTGTTCTTGAATAATAATCGACTTTATTTTCTCTCAAAAAGTAAAATTTATCACCCTTCCGATTGAAAACACCATTTGTCCAATAATCAAAAGGACCTCTCACATATAATTCTGTTTTTGTTATGTCTTTTAAGGATATCTCTTTCGTTATATCTACCAGACCACCGGATTCAAATAATCCAAA
>CAZFOX010000534.1:0-4229 GCA_964520565.1 uncultured bacterium
GATTCCCATGAATAGCCGTAGGCGAACAGCCTACGGTCTGGGCGAAAGAAGAATCCAACCCCGAATGAGGTTGATTGGAAACAACATTCTCTTCATACGATCCTCAACCGTAGGTTTCACCTACGGCTATTCATGGTTGACTCCTTCGGAGTCTGATCGAATGCACGTATCTTGTTTTGAAATATATTTGTATGATTTTTGCTATTTGATGATTTGTAATGAGAAGGAAATCCGTTATCGCAACAAAATCCCCGAAGGGGATTCCCATGAATAGCCGTAGGCGAACAGCCTACGGTCTGGGCGAAAGAAGAATCAAACCCCGAATGGGGTTGACCGGGACAATGGCTACATACACGCAAATCGTATACCATATCATCTTTTCAACAAAAAACCGTATCCCCTGTCTTCTCGAAAACAAACGAGATGATTTATTTCGCTTCATTTGGGGTATCGTAAAAAATCGAGATTGCCATTTATATCGAATCAATGGAATGGAAGATCACATTCACATCTTAACCAGTTTACATCCCAGAATATGTTTGTCTGATTTTGTTAAAGATATTAAATTAGGAGCGTCAAAATGGATTAAAGAGAATAAGGCGTTTCCTGATTTTGCCAACTGGCAGGAAGGATACGGGGCTTTTACATATTCTTTTAACGACATCAACAATATTATTGAATACATCAAGAACCAGCGGCAACATCATGCGAAAGTATCGTTTCAGCATGAATTGAGAGTATTAATGTCAGAACATGGAATACCGATTGATGAGAAGTACTTTCGGTAAGAAGTCCGATTGGGGATGTGCCCTTGATATAAAAACTACCCCCCCCCATCGCATCCGCGATGATCTGCCGGTGATCGAAGGCGATTGGGATTTGTTGGTAGCGTTCGCTGCGGGGATCGATCCAGAGGATATCACCCGCGTCGTCGCCGGCTTGCGCTCGAGAGGCTTGTTGCAGAGTCAGGGGTCTGGCGAGATAGGCGGCGGTGACGTTATGCCAGCGGGGATCGCGCTTGGGGTGGGAGTAAACGCCGATGAGCCGGTCGATTTCGACGGTCAGTCCGGTCTCTTCTCGCGCCTCGCGGAGTGCGCATTCCTCCACGGTCTCCTGGTGAACTTCCAAAAAACCGCCGGGGATGGCGTAATATCCCTTGTAGGGATCGTTCCGGCGGCGGATCAGCAGGATTTCTCCCTTTTCGTTGGGGATCAGCATATCGGCGGTGACGTTGGGCCGAACGTATTCCGTCATTGCATTTGTTCTTTCCAATATTCCGCCGCCAGAAAATAAACAATCGTTCCCGCGAGAGGGAAAATCAAAATAACGGCCGACCAGAACCATTTCTGCATCCAGGGCAAATCGGCGCGCCAACAAAAAATCCAACCCGTTCCTATGGCTAGAACGAACAAGAAATAAGTAAAAATCACCCAGATATCCATCACGTCTTTTTATACGAAAGCGAAAAAGGAAGAACAACAGCCGCTTCTTAAGCCTTCGGCGCTTTGCGTTTTCCCCCTTTTTTCCGAACGGTTTTCGTCAATACCACTTCGGGTTCATCTTCGGAAACCGATTTTTTCCGGGTGGTTTTCCGGGGTGCGGTTTTCTTTCCCGTTGATTTCCGGGCGGAGGTTTTTTTTACCGTGGATCGCGCTCGAACGGTTTTGACTTTCTTGGGCGCGTTGGCTAGAAGATCGATCGCTTGTTCCAGGGTGATCGATTCGGGATCGGTATTTTTAGGGATAGAGGCGTTTGTCGAACCATCGGAGACAAAGGGGCCGTAACGCCCGTCGCAGAGTTCGATGGTAGCCTGGCTTTCCGGATGTTGCCCCAACGTTTTCAAGACAGTCTTGGTCTGGCGGCGGCTCCGTTTGGGCTGAGATAACAGTTCCAGCGCCCGGGATAATTGGATGGTATAAACGTCGTCTGTTTTTTCGAGGCTGCGGAATTCATCTCCACATTTCACATAAGGGCCGAACCGTCCTACGGTGGTAATAATGAGCTCGCCGGTTTCCGGGTGTTTGCCAAGTTCACGAGGTAAAGAAAGCAAACGAACGGCGGTCTCAAGATCGAGATTTTCCATCGCCATGCCCTTTGGCAGACTGGCGCGTTTAGGCTTTTTATTCGTATCGGTGACTTCACCCAGTTGGACGTAGGGACCGTATGGCCCGATCTGAGCGTAGATATTTTCACCGGTCTCCGGGTGAGTGCCGATGGTACCATTGAAACGAGCTTTGTGTTCGAGGAGATCGAGCGCTTTTTCAACGGTCATTTCCTCATAATCGATGGTATGCGGGATTGGAACGGTATTTTCAGTTCCTCCCTCACCCTTCTGGATATAAGGCGCATTCCGGCCTAAACGAACCACCAACGGCTCACCCGTTTTCGGGTCGTTTCCAATGGGGAGGGTCGGATATTCGATTTTAGGAAACTCATTTTCAATTTGAGGGATCAGACCATGTCCGAATTGGCCGTGTCCCCGGTAGAAAGCCGTCAGGAAAGCCGTTGAATCCTGACGTCCGTTAGAAATCTCGTCCAAGGCATCTTCCATTCGCGCCGTGAAACCCAAATCGACGTATTCCTTAAAATGATTGCGAAGCAGCGACGTGACAGCCACTGCGAGAAAAGTGGGAACGAGTACCTTTCCATCGCGTTTGACATAACCGCGTTGCTGGATGGTTGTGATAGTGGGTGCATAGGTGGAAGGACGACCGATTCCCTCTTCTTCGAGGCGCTGAATCAGGGAAGCTTCGGTATAGCGGGAAGGAGGCTGCGTCTGATGGTCTTTGGATTCGATTTTCAACAAAGCAATGGCTTCTCCCGGGCCGACGCGCTGTCCCTCTTCAATAGAGGGCAGTTCGGTATCTTTCTGGGATACATCGGCCACTTTCAGATAGCCGTCGAAATCGACTACCGAACCGTTGGCGCGTAAAAGAACGGTCTTACCGTTTACCTGAGATTCAAAATCCACAGCCGTTTTCAGAAGTTCCGCATCAGGCATCTGCGACGCCAGCGTCCTGTTCCAGATAATCCGGTACAATGCCAATTCGTCTTTCTCGAGATAATCCTTTAATGCGTCCGGATGGCGAGCCGGTGAAATATGCGTGGGACGTATGGCTTCATGCGCCTCCTGCGCATTTTTGGATTTAGTAGTATAGCGCCGCGGGCCTTCGTAATATTTCTCGCCATACCGGTTGCGAATATAATGGCCGCATTCCGACAGCGCCTTTTCACTCAGCGTGAACGAGTCGGTACGCATATAAGTAATCAATCCTTCGCGCTCGCCGCTTCCCAGGTCGATCCCTTCATACAACCGTTGGGCTATCTGCATGGCGATGCGAGGTGGAATATTCAGTAGAGAGCTGGCGGACTGTTGGAGAGTGGATGTAATGAACGGCGGCGAGGGACGCTGCCGGTTTCTCTTTTGTTCTACGCGAACCACACGCCAGGGAAGGTTCTCTTTTAAGGCGTGCGCCAGGTCTTGCGCATCTTGTTCGAGGATATGAATAACGTTGTTTTTTTCTCGAACATCCGTTTTCAATTCGCCGGTTTTTTCATCAAAGTCCTTGCCGTCCGCAGGACGTTTCCCATCAAAACCGATCATCCCGGCGGAAAATTCTTTTCCCTTGGCGCTAAGCACGGCGTCAACACTCCAATACCGGGCCGGACGGAAGGCTTTACGTTCTTCTTCCCGTTCAACAACCAGCCGCACTGCCACGCTCTGCACGCGGCCTGCGCTTAATTTGGGCCGGACTTTTTTCCAGAGCAGCGGTGACAGGGTGTATCCGAAAAGCCGATCCAACACCCGGCGGCATTCCTGAGCGCGAACCAGATCGTAATTCACCTCCCGGGGAGAGGAGAGCGCTTCTTCAATCGCTTCCTTGGTAATTTCATGAAAGGCAATCCGCTTGACCGGGACATGAGGTTTTAGAGTTTCAAGAAGATGCCAACTAATGGATTCTCCTTCGCGATCTTCATCGGTCGCCAGGATCACTTCATCGGCATCCTTGAGTTCGTTTTTTAACTCAGCGATATGTTTTTTGCTATCTTTAGGAATTACATAGATCGGAGTGAAACCGTTATCCACATCCACCGCCAAAGTCGACCAGGGTTCGGATTTATATTTCGCTGGGATTTCATCCGCCGAACTGGGGAGATCGCGAATATGACCGTAACTGGCAACCACACGATAGTTCTTGCCCAAAAAACGGCCAATCGTTTTCGCCTTG
>CAZFOX010000535.1:0-4228 GCA_964520565.1 uncultured bacterium
CGGGAGTTCCCGAAACGAAATAATCGTTGGAGGTACGGGTTTTATATAGATAATCGAAAATATGGGGAACGCGCTCGCTCAGTACCGGTGAAATTGCCCAGGCGATCGGCATTTCTCCCCGGAGAGAATCGTGCCATAAGATGGGAATCGTCTGGTACAATTGGGCGGACGAGCGAAAATCGCCAATACAAAAGAGCAGGTAATTTTTATCTTCAAGAAGGCTCCGTGGGGGAACCGGATTTTGATAGTAGCGCGCCTCTAAGGGCACATGCCGGTAGACGGAAGCATTGGCCAATGAGGCGATCGGGACGCTGTCGGCGTCGAGAATGCCGTTGAATTTGGAGATATGGCCGATGAATTCTTCCGCCGTGGCAGCGGGCGAATGTAATCCGGACTGTCCACCCGGGTGGATATACTGATTGCTATATTTTATCCACCAGGGAACGAATCCCCCAATCCGGAGTATCCGTTCGTGTCCCGGTGTGCGGGAGTAGGCCGATTTCAGCAGTTCGAGCAGCATATAAAGGTCGATGCCGCTGTTGAAGGGATTGCTGCTTGAATCCGTCGCCGTTTCATCGAACCAGGGATCTAAATCCAGAAAGAAAGCTTTCTGGCTCACGTAAAAATCGTGGTTGACAATCAGGCAGTTCTGCAGATCGGGATATTGGTATCCTGCGGTTTTGGGATCCCAATCGTAGGGATCTAAAAAATAAGCCAGGTAAGTGGACGAACACAGGCCACTGTCGAGGTAATTCAATTTAGCCCACATATAGGCGTCGGTTTTTGCGGTTTTCGTTGAAAGCGCGCCTTCATTGGAATCGGGGATATACCCCGATCCGGTGAATTTATCAGTCAATTGAACCTGCGGGGAAAGTTCCGGCCCACCGGCGACGATCTGGTTATAGAGCGAACCGGGAGATTTATCGAAGCGGACAGGTAAAAGGCCATCCGCTCCGGCAATGGTGAGCGCCACATTGCCGGTTGCCGGGAGATTGGGATCCCATAAAACAATCGCGGAATAATATTCGCGGAATATTTCGAGCAGCTTTTCCAGCGAATCCACCTGGACCAGATCGTGATGAGATAGAAATCCGTTTGGCCCACGCAACATCTTCAGCCAAAATTCGTCGACATTCATCTGAAACGAAGAGAGTCTTTCGTGAACGAACAAGACGTATAATTGAGGTTCTTCCCGGTTTACGATCCCTTGTAAGGCCGTGATCAGATTGATCACATCGTATTGCCAACTTTTGTTTTCCGGTTGGCGAAGGAGATAGTTATATAAATCGAAAATGTAAAGTATTTTATCGGGAGAGACGGGACTGGCCGGTTGTATGGATGGAGTTGCCGCCAGCTCGCTGCCTGTAGAAATGGTGGGTGTGGGAATCATGGCGGACGAGGGCAGGGACGGTTGATTCTGTGCAGGAGCACCTCCCACCTGCCGGGGAGGACTGAGTTGCGCGTTGGCTTCGAAAACGATTATCCCCCAACCCAAGCAGAACCAGCAAATGAACCCTTTAATCCAAGCCATTGTTTGCACCATCCTTTATTGGGATTCAAAACCGGCTTCGACGTGTGTTTTCTCGATGCGGCGATTGATACGAGTCATTTCATCGGTCAGGATAGTCCACGGTTCGTCGGCGATATTCACCAGGCCGTAATTACTGTTTTCTCCGTCAAACCGTCCTTCCGCCGGTTCGTCGGCATACTCGAACCAATGATAGCCTATCACGAACGGAAGTTGCATGAGTTCTGTAACAAAAGTCGTATAGCATTGCGCTCGATCTTCCTGCGACGGAACCGGTTTACCGGCGCCTTTGGTGTTTGGTAGCCCCGAATCCATGGCCTTAAAAGAGAACTCTCCAATAATCAGGGGTTTTCCGGCGATATCGTGAATTTCCTGCAATCGTTCCCTGGATGGCAGAGGATTGTATGTATTATAGGAGATCACATCCACCGAATCCTTCATTCCACGGAGAACGGGTTGAGGCGCGTACCCCGCAAAACGGCATCCTAGGATGAGGTGATTGGGATCGTATTTCTGAATCGCTTCCCGGCATACACGGAAGTACTGGCGGGCGATTTGTTCCTGAAAGGCGGCTTCGTCTTGTGAGCGCGATTCGGATTCGGGAAATTCGATGGTGCCTGTCAGGTCGCCGAAGGTTTTCAGTGTGAGTTTCCAGGCCGCGTTGAAATCTGCGATGTTTTTATAGCGGTTGTTCAAAAACTGAATTGCCTCCCGATGTCCGTCAGCGTCGGTTTGCATTTTTAAATACGATATCAGCAAGGAATCTTTTGATCGCCAGTCGGGACCCCATCGAAGCTCGTTATCGGTGAAATAACCCAGCAGGTAAATATCGTCTTTTCGTTGAGCGCATTGCGTTTGCGCGATACGTCGCGCTTCCCGCTTGAATTCGTTCGAGTAAACGTCGGGGAAAATACCTTTTTCCCAATTTCCTCCGGCGGATTCGGCGATATTGAGGATGAAGGTGTAAGGGATTTCCTGCCGCCGCATGATTTCGTTCGACCACGCGCCGATTGTGTTGAATCCCCAGCGGCGGAGGCGGTCGGCCGTTTCTTCAGCCCAGGCGGATTGGGAACCGTATTTCTGCCGTGTCGTATCGCCATAGGGGCTGGTATGGAGCGTTGGAGCGTAATCCGCGGTATACGAAATGTGGTTCACTCCCTTGGAGAGAAAGACTTTCCCCCCCGGATCGATAAACCACCAGATATTGTCGATCTTCTCTACGTAAAAGAATTGGCAGGGAGGGGCGGAGCGAGCCATCCATCCCCCAAGTGAGTTGTATTGATTCTCCCCGTCTTCCTGGGACAGGCAGGGTAGAGCGAGATTCCAGAATAGAAAGAAGATAACGGCCTTTTTCAACATATTCACCTCTATCCCGATCGTTCGGGACGTTTTCATTGCTTCTATCCATTGAAAACGTAAGCTTTACCATCATACAACAGGGACGGGATTTTGCCAAAGCATTCCCACAAAATCGGAAAAGGTTTCGCTTGACGATATTTCTTTCTTTGTGTTAAGTACTTATGGATGAATTTCCATTTCTTTGACCGGCACGGTCTGAATCCCATTTTGGTCATGAATATCGTGGGGATAATATTCCGAGAATCCACAACGTTTATTCGTTGGATGGTTCTGGATTGTTGGTGTGCGAAGCCCAAAGCGAATCCAACCGGGAAAATCTTGTTGGTTGCCACGTTATGCCTTGTTTTGACTGTAGTTTCCTGGATTTCCATGAATTTCTTTACCTATCACCGCCTGTATACGGATGCGGGGGTATTTGCATCGGTTGCCAATCATGTGTTGGCGGGGAAAGTCTTATACACCGAAGTCTGGGATCACAAGCCGCCAATGATTTACCTATGTAATATGTTGCCGCTGCTGGCCGGCGATGGATCAGTTCTTTCGATCCGTTTTTTTGAACGATTTTATGCAGTCGCTGGAATCTTGGCCTTGTTCTTTTCTGTCCTGATTGTTTATAAAAATCCGATTTTGGCTTTCTTTACATGTCTGATCTGGAACCTGCATTTTTATAGTCCGGAGATTTTTCAGGGAGGGAATCTGACGGAGGAATATGGGGCGATTTTTCTGTTGGCGGGGATTTTTCTTCTGATATTGTCCCGATATTATCCCGGAACAATATCCCGCTATCTTCCCGCCGCTTCGGGCTTTTTCTTTTCGCTGGCTGTTTTTACAAAAGAGACATTCTTTTTTTCTTCCATCCCCTGGTTTGTGTTTCTGCTTTTGGGGAATCCGAGACTTGGGGATTCCCGGCATCGCCGAGGCCTTTTCTTTCTGGCAGGGTCGTTGCTCCCCGCTGTCTTTTTTGGATTCATGGCGATTGCCCAAGGGAATTTATGGGATTGGGTGGATGTACTGTCGTATAACATTCAATACGCACGCCATTCCCGGCCGGATTTTTCTCTGCTCAACGCAGCCGGGACGCATATTCCCGTCCTGATGAAATATGTGGCGGATCAGATGCATGTCGTACCGGTTTTCTTTTTGCTGGGACTGGCGGGAGCCTGTTATCCACCCTTTGTGAAACAATACGGCGGATTTCCCCTGGCCGGATTGGCCTCCTTCGTGTTCGATTTTATAGGAACCCGGATCGGTGGGTATGAGATCGGTCATTATTACCTGCAAATCGTTCCCGCTTATGTATTTGTGGCTGGAACGGGCGTTGCATTTCTTTGGTTTCTTTTC
>CAZFOX010000536.1:0-4222 GCA_964520565.1 uncultured bacterium
CATCGCGATCATGCCCAGGTCTTTCTTGGGAACCGGCTTGCCGCCATACGCGAACTTGGCCACCGCGCCCAGCGGAGTGGCTTTGGACATCTGACCGCCGGTATTGGAATACACTTCGGTATCCAGCACCAGCACGTTAACGTTACGTCCGGATGCGAGAACGTGATCGAGACCGCCGTAACCGATGTCGTATGCCCAGCCATCGCCGCCCACGATCCACACGCTCTTCCGCACCAGATAATCGGCGATGCTGTGCAGGTGTTTCGCTTCGTTGGATTGCATCGTTTCGAGTTTCTTCTTCAATTCGGCCACGCGCTTGCGCTGCGCCTGAATGCCCTCTTCGGTTTTCTGATCGGCGCTTTTGAGTTCGGATACGAGGTTATCGCCCAGCTGCGAAGCCAGTTTGTCCAGCAGTTCAAAGGCCATCACCTTGAACTTGTCGAACGTTAATCGATAGCCCATCCCGAATTCCGCATTGTCTTCAAACAGCGAATTGTTCCAGGCCGGACCGCGCCCGTCCCGGTTGATCGTATACGGAGTGGTGGGCAGGTTGCCGCCGTAAATCGACGAGCATCCCGTGGCATTGGCGATCACCGCACGGTCGCCGAACAACTGAGTCATCAGCAGCACGTAAGGCGTTTCACCGCAGCCCGCGCACGCGCCGGAGTATTCAAACAACGGCGTCAGGAGCTGCGATCCCTTGATCGTATTAATCTTCACCTTCGACCGGTCGTACTCGGGAAGATCCAGGAAGAATTTATAATTCTCGCGCTCCTGAAGGCGCAATGGAATCTGAGGCTCCATGTTGATCGCCTTCAGTTTGGGCTCCTGCTTGTTCTTGGCGGGGCAGACGTGAACGCACGCGCCGCATCCGGTACAGTCTTCCGGCGCGACTTGGATGGTACATTTCATTCCCGCAAATTCCACGCCGCGCGCATCGGCAGACTTGAACGTGGCGGGCGCTTTCGCCAGGCAATCTGCTGGATAAATATTGAAACGGATCGCCGCATGGGGGCACGCCATCGAACACTTCGCGCACTGAATGCAGGTCTCGGGATCCCACACGGGAATCTCGAGCGCAATATTACGCTTTTCCCATTTGGTGGTTCCGGTCATGAAGGTTCCATCCACCGGAAATTTGCTGACAGGAATCCGGTCGCCGCGGCCTGCAATGATCTCGCCCGTCACTTCTTGTACGAACTTGGGCGCTTCTGGTGCAACCGGCGGTGGAATCTCGATCGTGCTCGTCGCCTGAGCGGGATATTTCACTTCGTGCATGTTGCTAACAGACTGATCGACCGCATTGTAGTTCATCTGCACGATCTGATCGCCTTTGTTGCCATAAGTTTTCTTGATGGCGTTCTTGATCGCCTGGATCGCTTCTTCCCGCGGCAGAACGCCGGAAATAGCGAAGAAGCAGGTCTGCATGATCGTGTTGATACGCACGCCCATGCCCGTGTCGCGCGCCACCGAATAGGCATCGATTACGTAAAATTTCAGTTTCTTCTGAATGATCTGTTCCTGCACCTTGCGCGGCAGCTTATCCCAGACCTCGTCCGGCCCATAAGGGCTGTTGAGCAGGAACACCGCTCCTTCAACCGCCTTCTCCAGCATGTCGTATTTTTCCAGAAAGAAGAACTGATGGCAGCCGACGAAATTCGCCGAGGTCAACAGGTACGAAGAACGAATCGGACGGGGACCGAACCGCAGATGCGATACCGTCACCGAACCGGCTTTCTTGGAATCGTAAACAAAATACCCCTGCGCGTAGTTGGGAGTATCTTCACCAATGATCTTGATCGAGTTTTTGTTCGCGCCGACCGTTCCGTCCGAACCCAGACCGAAGAACATGCCGCGCACGACGTCCGGGCTTTCCGTGATATACGCCGGATCGTAATCGAGACTGCTGTGGCAAACGTCGTCCACAATCCCCACGGTGAAATGATTCCGGGGCTTGTCCTTGCCGAGATTATCGTAGACGCCCTTCACCATCGCCGGGGTGAATTCCTTCGAAGAAAGACCGTACCGCCCACCCACAATCACCGGACGGTTGCTGAAAGGCGCGTATCCCTCAGCCATCGCTTCGTTCACAGCGGAGACGACATCCAGATAGAGCGGCTCGCCCGTGGAGCCGGGTTCTTTAGTACGGTCGAGCACCGAAATCTTCTTGACGGAAGCGGGAATCGCTTTCATCAGGTCTTTCATCGAGAAGGGGCGATAAAGACGAACTTTCACCAGTCCGACCTTGGAACCGCGCTCGTTCATATACTCTACGGTCTCGTGGGCCACTTCCGCGCCGGAACCCATCATGATGATGATATGTTCCGCATCGGGGGCTCCCACATAATCGAAGAGTTTATATTTCCGCCCGACGATGGAAGCAAACTTATCCATGTATTTCTGCACAATGGCCGGACAGGCATTGAAGAACGGACTCGAAGCCTCGCGCGCTTGGAAGAACACGTCGGGGTTCTGCGCCGTGCCGCGAATCACCGGATGATCCGGCGATAACGCGCGGGCACGATGCGCCCGTACCAGATCATCGTCGATCATGGCTCGCATGTCCTCGTCGGTCAGCTCCTCGACTTTCATCACTTCATGCGAAATGCGGAAGCCATCGAAGAAGTGAACGATGGGAACCCGCGCTTCCAGCGTGGCAGCCTGAGCGATCAGAGCAAAATCCATGACTTCCTGTACGCTGCCCGAGGCGAGCATACCCCAGCCGGTTGAACGGCAGGTCATCACATCGCTGTGATCGCCGAAAATCGAGAGAGCGTGCGTAGCCACGGTACGCGCCGATACATGAAAGACCGTCGAAGTCAATTCTCCGGCGATCTTGAACATGTTGGGAATCATGAGCAACAGCCCCTGCGACGCCGTAAACGTGGTCGTCAGGGCGCCGGTCTGTAATGCCCCGTGCACCGCGCCCGACGCGCCGCCTTCGCTCTGCAATTCCACAACATCGGGCACCGTGCCCCATATATTGCGTTTGCCTTGTGCGGACCATTCGTCCGCCCACTCGCCCATGTTGGAGGAGGGGGTGATGGGATAGATGGCGCAGACTTCGTTCGTCTTATGAGCCGTAAAAGCCGCCGCCTGATTCCCGTCAATGGTAACCATTTTGCGAGACATCTAGGAACCTCCCGTTCGATCTTTAGCAAGTTGCATCTCTCCAGTGGTGTTTGGGGATGGGAGAGAGGCAGGACATAGCTTGGGTAGATTTGTTACCTAAGAAAATACTTAGTTCCCCCCATTTCCTCAAGTGCCACACTCCAGGTTATTTCTATCCCAATAATAATGTTTACTAAATATATAAATTATACATATTTAATAAACAATTTTTTTGACTTCGTCATAATAAATACTATATTTTTGTTTATCGGGTAGAAAGCGTCTTTCTTCCCACCAAAATCTCCTGTTAACAAGGAAGAGCGAGGTTACTGCGGAGCCGTTTCAATCCTATATTTTTTTCTTTCCCTCATCTCGCCGACGGAAGCAGCGTCGCCTATCAATACGATCCGCTCGGCCGGTTGGAACGATCCACCCACTCTCTCAACGGCGCGATCGAGTACCACTGGGACGATGTGAATAACCGAACCGATACCGGCTACTCCATCGGATCGCCGGGAGACGACAGTTACAAACTCAACCAGTACCTCGCCACCCCGCAGGACGTCCGCTCCTACGACGCCAACGGTAACACAACCGTCATCGGCAGCGCCACCATGGTCTACGACTACCGCAACCGGATGTCCGAATACCACAACGGATCGGCGCAAGTCGAATACAAATACGACGCCCTGGGACGCCGGATCGCCCGGATTGCGGGCAGCGGCGAAACCCGGTATCTCCATTTCGGCAGCCGGATCGTCGAAGAGCGCGGCTCATCCGGAACCACCCAGGCCACCTACGTCTACGGCCGCTACATCGACGAAACCCTCACCATGCGCCTCACGGGAGAGGATTACTATTACCACACCGACGACCAGTACAACGTGATGGCGATTACCAACGCCACCGGGACGGTCGTGGAAACCTGCGACTACGGCGATTTCGGCCAGCCCACTGGCGCCGGTTCCATCGGCAATCCCTACCTCTTCAACGGCCGCCGTTACGATCCGGAGACGGGATTCTACGAGTACCGCACCCGCTACCTCGACCCGCAGACCGGCCGCTTCACCACCCCCGACACCATCGGCCTCTGGGGCGACCCCTCCAACCT
>CAZFOX010000537.1:0-4218 GCA_964520565.1 uncultured bacterium
ATCGAAGTCACGCACGACGCTTATGCGAAGATCGCCGAAGCGGAATTCGGGAAGATGATCGAAGCCTTCTTTACCGACGAACCCAGCCTAATGGCCTGCAATCTCGGGCAAATTCCCGAGGAAGCGCGTAAAAACGTGCCGGTGCGCGACGCCGTCGATCCCGGCATTACACGCCAGCCAGCCGTCCCCTGGGTGCACGATCTGCCGGAATGGTTCCAAAAGAAGTATGGTTATGAAATAACGGCTCGAATCGCCAGTTTATTTCGAGGATCGGATGCGGAAGACAAACGCATACGGCGCGATTTCTGGGGGCTTGTTTCCGAACTTATGGAAACGCGTTATTTCGGCGCCATTCAGGAGTGGTGCGGCCAGCATCATATCTCCTCGAGCGGCCATACCCTGTGGGAGGAATCGCTTCTCTATCATACCGCCTTGAATGGGAACATCCTGCGCAACCTGCAACGCATGCATATCCCTGGTATCGACGTGCTCAGTTCGAACCCCGGCAACGTCTTCGGCGGATACGCCGTCACGGCGGCGCTCGCTTCTTCCGCCGCCCGATTGAACGGAACCCGGCGCGTGATGACGGAAGTCAGCGACTTTTCCGAGCAGATGTCCCAGAAACGATCCGTGTCGCTGGACGAAATGTGCGCTACCGCGGCCTGGCAGTACGCTTTGGGGGTTACCGATTTTACTCTGTATTACTCGCGCACCCGGCCAGTCGACGAGTATCGCCGGTATGGCGATTATACAGGCCGCCTGGGAGCGCTTCTCACCCCGGCCAAACGGATCGTTCGCGTAGCGTTCTATTACCCGATATACGATCTGTGGAGCTGGTACGTTCCGGAAGCCGGACGCCTGTCTCTCGAGTCGCAACCGGAGATCGTTCAGAACCTCGTACGCTCGTTTTCGGATGTCAGTTCGCAGCTGGTTCGGGCCGGGATTTCTTTTTGTTATTTGGATCACAATCATCTGGCGGAAGCGAAGGTTCAAGACAAACGGTTGTCGCTTGCGATGAATTCATTCGACGCACTGGTGATTCCCGCCGTGGATGAAATACCCGCCGAGGCGCAAGAAGTTATCGAGACGTTTCAAGCCGCCGGGGGAACGGTGATACGCGCCCACAACAATCCCGGATGGATCGAGAAAATCCAGGCATTGAACCGTTGTCAGGTATCGACCGGACAACCGGGAGGATTGTGGAGCGAATTCGAACGGGAGGGATCGTTCATCCTGCTATTGGTTAATACAACCGCCGAGAAGTGGAACGCCGAAATCGTATTACCTCCCAGACAGCATCTATCCCGATGGGACTTCGCTCAAGGGAGTGTCACAGAAGTATCGAAAGAAAACTGGCAGGATGGCCGGTTGAAGATGGAATTGAAGCCTTATGAATCGATTGCGTTGAGAGGTAAACTGTAATTTCTACGCCCCTCTGGAACTTATTGTTACTGTGAGGAGGACGCGGTTGCGGCGATCTGTGCCATGACAGCCGTTGCCACCTGTTTGTGAATCATTTGTCCCATCTTCAAAGGAACCGCATTGGGTGTGGAAGAATGAACTTCGACAATTTCCTTGATCCGCATCTTCGCTTCTTTGCGTTCATCCCGATCGAAGAGAATGGGAATCCAGCCGCAAGCCTGGATCAGGCTCAGCAGGCAAACCGTTCGCATATCTGGATCGTGTTTTTTTCGCATCACCGACCGAATCCGGGCGAGGATATCCCGGCGGGCTTTTTTCTTCTTTAAGGGATGACGGAAAGTACGAAAGAAAAACAGTACCCGCCTTTCCTCTTTGCCGACAATTCGTTTTTGAACCAGCTGTTGGTATATCTCTTTCAGCCGTTTCGACGCCGTAAATTGAAAACGCGAGATCCATCCTTCCACTTTTTTGGGTTTTTTCGCCGCTTGGATTTGGTGGATGACGTCATCCAGCATGGGATGACCGGCCGGTATTTCGTTCTCGATCCACACGTATTGTTCTTCAAGACGGATTTTTTTCTGCAGAGCCAATTCAAGCAAAATCGCGCCCGCCAGGCCGTTCCCAAGCGTCATGGAAGCCGAATTGCGGATCGTGCCTTTTTCTTCATGCAAGGCTAAAAGAACCATCTCTTCCATCAGAGTCAACATTGTTCTTTACCTCGAAATCTGCGCCGCATTTTCCAACAGAGTATCCAGAGCTTGCATCGTCCGGCGTTTCATCCAGCGGCTCATCCCGGGAGCGATGACAATCCAAGGCGCAACCGCGGCCAGGGCGGGCAGACCGGCCTGGATATTTTTCTGTGCGGCGCCGATTAACAGGAAAATGAATAATCCCAACGTGAAAGGGAATATCAGAATAAACCACTGCATCCAGCGCACCGAACCCAGATCGGCCTCCAGTTTCAGTTGCCGTCCCGACAATTTCAGCCGGACCCGGGAAACGCCCAGCAAGGGATTTTGTTTGGTACTGTGCATCCCCGGGCCGTTGAATTCGAAGTCCCACTCGCCTTTCTTCGTCATCGCGAATCCATTTTGCATGAAGATCATTTGAGCGATCTCTATGCTTTTCCTTATTTCCTCGTTAGGAAGTGCAATCGTTCGTTGATAAATCATGATGACCTGGTTCTGTTATCCCTCAACGGATTCATCGGGCGATTCGGGCAGTTCTTTTTTTTGGTGGCGCCGGATGGCATCGCGCAAAAGAAATTCGATCTGCCCATTCACGCTGCGCAGTTCCCGATCGGCCCAGGCTTGTAACTCTTCCCAAAGTTTGGGATCCAGCCGTAAAAGGAAACTTTTTCGATTCGCCATGATACGCTCAATCAATTATATAAAGTGCCCGTATTGACCACCGGCTGCGCCGATTCTTCGCCGCAGAGTACGACCAGCAGATTGCTGACCATCGACGCTTTCCGTTCCTCGTCGAGATCGACGACATGTTTTTCGCTGAGCTGATGGAGCGCCATCTCGACCATGCTGACCGCGCCTTCGACGATCTTCTTGCGAGCGGCGATGACGGCCTGCGCCTGCTGGCGGCGCAACATCGCCCCGGCGATTTCCGGCGCGTAGGCCAGATGGCTGATGCGCGCTTCCTGTACCACAACGCCCGCGCGTCCCAGACGAGCCTGCAATTCCTTGGTCAGTTCCTCGTTCACTTCTTCGCGTCCCTGGCGCAGGGATATCACTTCCTGCTGGCCGTCGTCGATTTCGTCCTCGGAGTCGTAGGGATACCGTCCGGCCAGATGGCGGATGGCGGCTTCGCTCTGGGTTTCCACGTATTCTTCGTAATCGTCCACTTCAAACAACGCCTGGGCGGTATCTTCCACTTTCCATACGACGACCGCCGCGATCTCGATGGGATTCCCGGTCTGGTCGTTCACTTTCAGGCGTTCGCCGTTGAGATTACGGGCGCGAAGGGAGATTTTCTTGACCGCTGTGAACGGATTACGCCACATAAAGCCCGTATCTTTCACGGTTCCCTGATAATGGCCGAACAGAATCAATGCCGCCGCCTGGTTGGGTTGGAGGGTATAGAATCCGGCGCTGATTAAAATTGCCGTAATCAGTAATAACCCCCCGGGTATCCAAATCCAAGGCGGTTGTTCGTATTGTGCGATCCCAATGATTCCCTGGATCAACATCCAGAGCACCATCAGATAGAGGAGAAGATCGACTGCCAAGAATCCCCATCCGCTGATTCCACGTATATTTTTTTCTTCAGTCATTGCCGTCCTCCGATATTGGATTGATAACAGTATGATATCACTGTTATATTAAAATGCAAGCACTTTTTTCATTAAGTTATACGGAAAGGAAGGTGGAAAGGTTTTAAAAATTAAGAGGGAAAGAATGGTATAGTAATGGGAAAAGAGAGAACGGTCAGGATTTATTTAGATGCAACTGCAGTTAATTGAGGATAATATAACGATTTCTCGGATAACGGTTCCGAAGAAGAATTCATAGGTTTGAATCCTACTGTTAGTTTCAACCCTAAAGCTAAGCCAATCTGAACGGCGGTGGAAAAGGTTAAATTTTCGTTACCCCTTCCATGGAACATCCTCCAATCCATCGCTTTGATTTTGAAAACGGGACATAACGAAGAGGAGATCGGAGAGGCGGTTGAGGTAGCGAAGGATTGCCGGATTGACGGGGACGCTCTCTTTGAGGGATACGACCCGGCGTTCGGCGCGGCGGCAGACGGTGCGGGCTATATGCAGCGTGGCGGCGGAGAGCGATC
>CAZFOX010000538.1:0-485 GCA_964520565.1 uncultured bacterium
TACAGTCGTCTTCCCCGCATCGATATGAGCTGCAATACCGATGTTTCGGATGACGGATAACGCGGACTTTTTCGCACTCACAATGACCATCTCACAGACGACAGCGATAGAACTCCCCCTTCGGGGATCGCATCTCCCTTTCGGTGTAGCCGGAAACGGCTAATTCCCAATCGATCTACCAGCGATAATGCGCAAACGCCTTATTCGCCTCGGCCATACGATGGGTATCTTGTTTTTTCTTGATTGCGTTTCCTTGATTATTGGCAGCATCAATGAGTTCATTGGCCAGTTTGCTCATCATGCCCCGTTCATTCCGTTCGCGAGCCGCACCGACCAACCACCGAATCGCCAGAGTTTGACGGCGCTCCGGACGCACTTCCACAGGCACCTGATAGGTTGCGCCACCGACGCGCCGGGAACGAACTTCGAGGGAGGGTTTGGCATTTTCCACCGCCGCCTTGAAGAGATCCATTGGCTCTTGCTTG
>CAZFOX010000538.1:495-3139 GCA_964520565.1 uncultured bacterium
ATTTCCGCCAGAGCGCCATAAAAGATCTGTTCGGCGATGGATTTCTTGCCAGCCCACATTAACGTATTGATAAACTTGGTCACCAACGTACTCATGTACACTGGATCGGGAAGGACTTTACGGAGTTCCGCGCGATTCTTGCGTGCCATTGTTAATTTCGCTCCCAAATACTCGAAAAACGGATTTATGTCCTTTGATTTTTAAGTTATTTCGGTCTCTTGGTTCCGTATTTGGATCGGCTTCGGCGGCGTTTTTCCACCCCCATCGACTCCAAAACGCCCCGCACGATATGATAGCGAACGGAGGATAAATCTTTCACACGCCCCCCACGGATCAGAACGATCGAGTGCTCTTGCAGATTATGTCCTTCTCCAGGGATATAGGCATTAACTTCGTACCCGTTGGTCAGACGCACACGAGCAACCTTGCGAAGAGCCGAATTGGGCTTCTTGGGGCTCATTGTCCATACACGCGTACAGACGCCTCGCTTTTGTGGACATCCCTGCATTGCCGGGGCCTTGGTTTTCTTTCGCTTTCTCGATCGGCCTTTTTTGATGAGTTGATTAATCGTTGGCATTGTTCGCCCTAATTTCCTTTACGGAATCTTTCGTATATATCAATAACAAACTGTTCTTTCATAATTTAGGATGCCTCCACTTACTAACAAGGCATCCTTGTATCCTACCAAGTTTCACGATTCTGTTTTTCAGTGCAAAGATAGAAGATTAAACAGAAATCGCGTTTTCGTCAACCCTTACAATGAAATCCTGATGATTTTTATGATCATTTCCCCTCCCAAACCGGTAAATAGCCGGGAAGGGGATATGAATCTAAACCATTGTATTATCTTATCTTTATAGACTCGATTAATAAACCGAATCCAATTCATCAGGAATTCGATGTCACAGTCTCTGTTTCGCGTGCCAACAAGCGGTCGTAATATTCACTATGATAGCTCCATCCGCTTCCTGCCGGGATCAGATGCCCCATGATCACGTTTTCTTTCAAACCCAGTAAATGGTCGGTTTTCCCGCTGATGGCGGCTGCTGTTAATACCCGTGTGGTTTCCTGGAAGGATGCTGCCGAGATAAACGACTCCGTCCCCAGCGAGGCCTTGGTGATTCCCATCAATTTGGGCTTGAACTGAGCCGATTTCCCGCCCTGCGAGAGAACCCGCTCGTTTTCTTTCATCACCACAAACCGATCGATATCGTCATCCAGAAGGAAAATAGTATCACCCGGATCAGTAATCGATACTTTACGCATCATTTGCCGAATGATAATTTCGATATGTTTGTCATTGATACCGACGCCCTGCAAACGATATACTTCCTGGATTTCGTTCAGTAAGTACTGCTGAGTTTCCCGTTCACCCATAACCTCCAGGAATTCATGGGGATCGATAGAACCGTCTACCAGTTTATCGCCTGTCGAGACCCAGTCTCCATCGCTGACGATCACGTGCTTGCCAGCGTCGATCTCGTGTGCAGACAGGATTTCACCTTCTTTATCTGTAATCAGAATAAGACGAGTTCCCCGTTTTCGTTTTTTCTCCAGTTTTCGTTCCATTTCTTCGGTGATCTCATCCTGCATCGGTAATCGCACCCACCCATCCACTTTCGTAATAATAGCCAGATCGCGTTGTTTGGGACGCCGAGCTTCAAAAAGTTCCTCGACCCGGGGCAGACCACCGGTCACATCTCGGGATTTGAAGGTTTCCCGCGGAATCTTGGCTAGGATATCGCCTGGACTGATATCATCGCCTTCATTCACAACGATATGAGCTCCGGAAGGCAAGGAATGGTATTCCGGATCCTTTCCACGCTTTTGGATCACAATGGTAGGATGTTTGTCTTCCCGATGCTCCATGATAATCATTTGTTGTGCCTGCCCGCCTTCCGGCCGCTGCCGGCGCATGGTCACACCTTCAATAATCTGATCGAACTTGCATTTTCCCTCGCTGACAGCGATTTCCGCTTTGAAATAAGGATCCCACCGGGCAATAATATTAATGGGTTCTTTTTTTCCTTTGGTGCGAATAAATTCTCCACCTCTGCGTACTATTTCTTCTCCATCCAACAGGAAAATCGTCGCACCCAATGGAATACCGATTTCGAGTTGCTTGAATTTATCCACAACTTGATCGGTATGCGCGAGAATCATACCGCTTAACACATCCGCACCGTCTTCCACATTCAAAACCGATCCAGCCGGTAATGTATGCTCTTCAATAATCTCTTCGTTGCGGTCCACGATGCAGATCCGTGGTATCTTTTCTCCACGAAATTCGGTGATGATCGATTTTAAATTATTGGTTACCGGATCCAAAATGCGCCGGATCGTAATACCATCAACTATGTCCTGAAAACGCACTTTGCCTTCCGATCCGGAGATGGTTGGCGTGTTATGATAAGCCAATGAATCGCCGACTTTAACAGTATCTCCGGATTTCACTAACAAACGATGTCCCGGCTGTAACGTATATACTTCCGGCGTTTTTCCTTTGGTGACGACCAATTCCGCATTGGTCATGCCGCGTGGGATGACTCGGTATTCACCCACTTTATCCAGATCGTTTGCGCTGAAATTTTGGAAAGTGACTTTCCCTTCGATCTGCGATACGATCGGTGCCTGAAGGGGGTCC
>CAZFOX010000538.1:3149-4218 GCA_964520565.1 uncultured bacterium
AACTCGCAACCATTACGCCAACGGAAACGCGCTCGCCCTCTTTGAGATGAACGATAGCGCCTGTGGGAATATTGGGATAACGAAGCAATTCCTTTCCTCGTGAATTCACCAGGACCAAGGCTCCGCCTCCCTTGGTCACGACCATTTTTTTACCGAATTCGACCATTTCCAGTTGATCGAATTTCAACAGAGGATCGCTTTTGCCTTTTAGATCGGGACCTTCGATCCCCGATCGTAATAAAATCGGACGGCCAATCGAATTGACCGCCACCTGTTCTCCATGACGACTATTCACAAGCCGAAGATTAATATACTTAATCAGCCCGTATTCGCCGTCGCGCAAACCAGCCAATCCATCGTCGTTTCTGCGAATACGAATTTCCGATTCTTCAATAATACGGCTTGTGGTTCCACCGATGTGGAATGTTCGAAGCGTCAGCTGCGTACCCGGTTCGCCGATTGACTGAGCAGCGATGACACCGACCGCTTCCCCGATGCGAATCATAGCCCGCCGCGACAGGTCCCAACCATAACATTTGACACAGGCCCCTCTCGGCGATTCGCAGGCGACCACGGAACGGATATAGACTTTTTCCAAACCGCATTTGCCGATCAAAACGGCGGCTTCTTCATCGATGACTTGTCCGCGTTCGACAATCGGCTTTCCGGTTAATGGATTGATGATATCCTCCGAAGCAACCCGCCCAATAACCCGGTCCTGCAGAGATTCGATCACCTGATCGCCTTCCTTAATGGATCGGACTTCCAAACCGGAGAGCGTTCCGCAATCTTCCTCGGTGATAATGACATCCTGAGCGACATCCACCAGACGGCGTGTCAGATATCCGGCTTCCGCCGTCTTCAACGCGGTATCGGCCAATCCCTTGCGAGCGCCGTGTGTGGAGATGAAGTATTCCAACACGGTCAGTCCCTCTTTGAAATTGGATTCGATGGGCGATTCGATAATCTCACCAATACCGCCCGTCAGTTTCTTCATGGGCTTCGACATCAAACCGCGCATGCCCGCCAGCTGACGAATCTGCTGTTTCGAACCACGAGCGCCCGAATC
>CAZFOX010000539.1:0-3961 GCA_964520565.1 uncultured bacterium
TTGAATGGAATCGAAATCGTCGATATCGCTACCCACCCCCATAAAGAAGAATGGGTGGCCTATTTTGCCGAAAAGCGTAAAAGCAAAGGATTGACTCTCGATCAGGCAAAAACCACGTTGGCTGATCCCCTGTTCTATGGGGCGATGATGGTTCACAAGGGGGAATCCGATGGGATGGTGGCAGGTGCAGTCAACACAACGGGTAATGTGATTCGCGCGTCGCTGCAGATCATCGGCGTTCAGTCTGGGATCAAGACGGCTTCCTCTTGCTTTATGATGATCGTGCCGGATTGTCAATATGGAGTAGAGGGTACTTTCATGTACGGCGATTGTGGTGTAATGCCCGATCCCGATCCCGAACAATTGGCCGATATCGCCTTTGCGACAGCCCAATCCATGAAGAATCTGGTCGGTGCAGAACCGATTGTGGCCATGCTGGCTTTCTCTACCTATGGCAGTGCCAGTCACCCCATCGTGGATAAGGTCATCAAAGCCACTCAAATCGCCAAACAGCGATATCCCGATCTGAAAATCGATGGTGAGTTGCAAGGCGACGCCGCGATTATCGAATCCATTGGTAAAAAGAAAGCTCCCGGCAGCTCGGTGGCTGGTAAGGCTAACACATTGATATTCCCAGACTTAAATGCAGGAAATATCGCCTACAAACTTACGGAACGCCTGGCGAAAGCTGAGGCTTACGGGCCCCTGTTGCAGGGTTTTGCTCTGCCAGTCAACGACCTGTCGCGTGGTTGTTGCGCCCTCGATATTTTTAACACCATTGCTATCACATGTGTCCAGGCTCAAGCGGCGAAAGCCCGCAATGCGTAAGCGGCGGAGGCGATTTTCTCCGGTTTCTCATCAGGTTCGAAAGGATTAGCCAGCTATGAAAGTGCTTGTTTTGAATTGCGGCAGCTCATCGGTGAAATTTCAATTAATCGAAACAGACAGCGAATCGGCCTTGATACGCGGTAACGTGGAAAAGGTCGGTACGGCAGCAGGCATTATCTCGTTCCGCGCGGAGGGGAAACGGGATTTTCGCGAAGTACGCGAAGTGGCTAACCATGAAGAAGCGGTCAGCCTTGTACTTTCCATTCTCACTCATCCGGAACAGGGTGTTATTTCTTCTTTGTCGGAAATCAGCGCGGTTGGGCATCGGGTGGTTCATGGCGGACAATCCTTTTCTGAATCTGTCGTCATTACCGATAAAGTTTATCAGGAAATTGAAAACTGCTGTAAATTCGCACCCCTTCATAATCCCCACAATCTGAAAGGTATTGACGGCGTTAAAAAGAAACTCCCCTCAATGACTCAGGTGGCTGTCTTCGACACGGCTTTCCATCAACATATGCCCCCCAAAGCATTTTTGTATGGCCTGCCTTATTCGCTTTATGAAAAGCACGGAATTCGAAAGTATGGCTTTCATGGAACCTCGCATCGGTTTGTGGCGCATCGCGCTGCCGAGATTATCGGTAAACCCTTGAAAGAATTACGGATTATCACTTGTCACCTGGGTAACGGTTCCAGCATAACGGCTGTTAAAGACGGCGTATCGATCGATACCTCGATGGGTTTTACACCTCTGGAAGGCTTGATTATGGGAACTCGCTGTGGCGATCTCGATCCCGCTGTAATTCCTTATCTTATGGAAGTGGAAAAACTGTCTCCCAAACAAGTGGATGCACTCCTGAACAAGTCAAGTGGACTTCTGGGATTGACAGAAACTTCCAACGATATGCGCGAAATTGAACAGGAAGCCTCGCAGGGAAGCAAACGCCATCGTCTGGCTCTCGAAATGACTGCCTACCGGATAAAAAAGTACATCGGTTCGTACGCCGCCGCTCTCGGTGGACTGGATGCCGTTGTTTTTACGGGAGGAATCGGCGAAAATTCCCGTACGATCCGGAAACTGGTCCTGGAAGAGATGGATTTTCTTGGAATTGTGCTGGACGAACAGAAGAATAAGGATAATTGCGAGAACATTAGCAAAGGCCCGGTGAAAGCGTTAATTGTTCCAACCAATGAGGAATTGGCCATTGCCCGGGATACTGCCACCTTATTCGAAACGCTGAGCCATCAATCACAAGCAGCCGAGACGGTAACTGGAACGCTGAATGAGGAAGAAAAACGCAAACTGGTATTGATTTGGGCCAATAATCCCAAAATCAATCACTTTGAACTGGTCGCCCTGTTTAACCAGGAAACAGGCAAATCATTTACCGTCGAAGCCCTGGAGGCAGAACTGAAAACCTTGGGATTAAGCGCCCCTTCCAGCGTTTCATAGCTGGCTGCTTTCTTTTTCTGCGGCCGCACGCTGAAAGCCGCGCCATCCTTTGAAAAAGAGTCATTCCCCGCCCGTCTTCATCCGGCGGGGATAATTTTATCCCCGAAAAGGAGAGAATTCCGTGAAGACTCTCAACAAGGAATCCAGTGGCTGGCTTTTGGCGCGTGTCTGGTTGACCGCTCTGGAAGAGACGGCGCGTGATTTTCATGGAACCTACCCCAAACCGTTTTGCTCTCGTGCATACGAACACGCCACCGGCGCGTGGCTCCGCATTCTTCAGGATGAATACGGCTTCGAAGTCAAAAAAAGTCATACCATCCGGCAAGCCTTAGAGACGTATATCGATCTCGGCGTTCGGGGGGGATTGTTCAAAGATCCCAGCTCTTTCCAAATCCAGGAAGTGAATCCTAACAAACTGGTGATTTCCGTTCTGGACTGTCCGTATTACGAGAGCTGCCGCGATGTTTTGAACGAAGGATTTACTCACCGCGATTTGACCTGCGCCCGTATCGGCTGTTTTGCAGCCGCCGTGAAAATCCTCGCGGATATCCCCTGCACGTATGAAGTTGAAAACGTTGGCACGGGAGGAGGATGCCGCGGAGTCATTGAACGTGCCTGATCGCACTGGAGAGAGGTGCCGTTATGAATACGCCGGAATCTTTAATCCAAACATTATGTTCGTCCCCTTTATGGCAGGAACGCCGCGACGCCGCATTGGCGTTGGCTCGTCTCCCTGGCGTCGAAACCAGAAAAGCTTTGGAAGAAGCGCTCAACGATCCGGATGAAGATGTGCTGCATGCAGCGATCCTTGCTCTCGGTGATGTAGGAGAGGAAGAAATTGTGGAGTATCTGTTATTGCCCCGTTTTCTTCATCATCCCAATCCTCAAATACGGTGGGCAACCCTCCAAACCATCGGGAAAATTGGACAATTCTGTCGTATTCCGGATATCGCCGACCTGGCTAACGATGAGGTTTGGGTAGTTCGAAACGAAGCTCTGAAACTCATTCGAAAACAGACGGAATCTCTGTTGGTTCGATGTTCGCCCGAATCGGCGAGAAGGCTGGTGAGTCTGTTGGTTGATAGTCCGGGTGAACTGCACGCCATCATTGTCGATGCCCTGTCGCGTATCGGCCCTCAGATTAAACCGTTTTTGCGCGAAGTGCTTAAAAACGGCGGTCATCAAACCAAGGCGGCTATGGCTTTTATCCTTGGCCGAATGCATGACCGGGAATCCGTCCCGATTCTCATCGCGCAACTTCATTCACCGGATAAGGAAATCCGAAAAAATGCAGTAGAGGCGCTGGGACAGATCGGCGATAACCGTTCAATCGCTGCACTGGTGGATAAATTTGGCGATTCCAATCGCGATATTCAACAAGCCGCTGTTTCTGCGATCGCTAAAATCGGCAAAGCCGCTCTACGGGAATTGCATGAAACGCTTCATTATTCTTCTCGTAAAACGATCAAGCAGCATGTATTGTTCGCTCTCGCTAAAATTCGCGACGCTTCTTCTATCCCTTATTTCATTGATAACTTAGGGAGTACTTATTTTATTGTTCGGCGCGCGGCCATCATGGGTTTGGTTCAATACGGCCAGGATGCTGTCGAAGGCGTGTTGCAAGTGATTCGGAACATTAAACTTCCGATGGTTGACGATCTGTTGAATCAAGCCGAACAT
>CAZFOX010000539.1:3971-4200 GCA_964520565.1 uncultured bacterium
ACTAGAATCCGGGTACGCGCCATTGAAGCGCTTGGCGCTTTAGCCGATCATCGCGCTGTTCATCTGCTCAAACGCCTGGCGGCCAGTCAGGAGCCAGCCATTCAAAAATCTTCTATCGAATCGCTAGCCCATATCGGTTGTTCCTGTTGGCAACGATGCGGCGCTTTGGCAGTATTGCGAGAACTCCGCATCGCTCCGGATATCGATCTAATCGTCGATCAGCTGAACG
>CAZFOX010000540.1:0-4181 GCA_964520565.1 uncultured bacterium
CCCGAATTGAGTTCATTTTACTCGATTCTCAGTAAATGAATAAGAATTCCGTTATCTCAAAGCCTGTTTCATCCAGCATGGTCCGCTTGCGGTCTTACTCTTGGCACACATCAAAAAAGGTGGACCGATAATAAGCGATCCACCTTTTTATTGATGATTCATTCAAGAATGTTTACGCCATATGTTGATAAGGCGCGCGTTCTTCGCGGCTCAGCATGGCGTTGGCTTCCTTGTCGTTTTTGAAGACCTCGTTTTCGGCGTCCCAATACAGTTTGCGTTTGAGCATCCCGCAGATATTGGCGATATGGCAAACCGAAACGGAGCGGTGGCCGATCTCTACATCGCAGATCGGTTTTTCGCGGGTCTTGATGCAATCGAGCCAGTTCTGCATATGGTCGTTGCTCTCGTAAAGACGGATATCGGAAGAGGTAAGAGGCTCTTTCAGAATATCTTCCGGCTTGGATCGAATCGCTCCGCGCGTAACGAAGATTTCACCCTTGGGGCCTTTGAAGGTCACGCCGCCTTCGCCTTTGGGGCCGAAATAGACCTTCACATCGTTGGGATATTCCAGGGTGAAATCGTAACTGGTAAACGTATTATAGAATCCCGGCCTAACTTCGGCGGTTCCATCGATGGAGAGCGGGCCGGAAGCGTCCATGCCCAGACCCCATTGCATGATGTCGAGATGATGGGCGCCCCAGTCGGTAATCATCCCGCCGGAATACTCGAAGAACCAGCGGTACTGGACGTGGCAGCGGAGAGGATTGTAAGGCACTTGGGCGGCAGGTCCCAGCCAGAAATCCCAATCCAAGCCATCGGGAGCCGGTTCGTCGGGCACGGCTTCGGTCTGGGGAGAGCCGCCGACCGAGACGAGGACGCTTTCGATTTTACCCAGGCGGCCGTTGCGCACGTATTCGCAGGCTTTGCGGAATTCTTCGGCGGAACGCTGCTGGCTGCCGGTCTGGAACACCGCGCCGGTTTCTTGGACGACACGCACCAGATTGCGCCCCTGATTGAGAAACAGGGTCAGGGGTTTTTCGCCGTAGACGTCCTTGCCCGCTCGCATGGCGTCGATATAGGTTTTTGCATGCCAATGATCGGGCACCGCAATAATCACAGCATTGATGTCGCTCCGTTCGAGCAGGCGGCGGTAGTCGGCGTAACCTTCCACGGCTTGCGGGGGGCGTTTTGGATTTCGCATGCTGCCGCCCTGGCCGTCCACCCAGACGCGGTCGATCCCCATCTGGTCGTCGATGACTTTCATGGCGTTGAGGAGAAAGTCGCGGTCGCAATCGGCAATAGCCGCGATTTCCACATTCTTCCTCCGCAGTGCATCGCGAAGATGATCCATTCCGCGCCAGCCCAGGCCGATCAGCCCCACGACCACCTTATCGCTGGGCGCGTCCTGTCCCAATACATGATTGGGAACGATAGAGGGAATGGCGCTTCCCAATCCCAGCCAGGCGGCGGATTTCCCCATGACTTTCATAAAATCTCTGCGAGTTCGATTCATCAAATCCATCCTTTCGTGAAAGAGGCCGATATACGGCGTTCATCGAGATGTTGGGGCGATTTTATCACGAACGATTGGGGAAAGATACCGGGCAAGGAACATGGCAACCGCCAGCCTGACGCTGCCGATGCCCTTGATGCAATCGCTTTCTGCAGGGGATCGTTCGGCGGTTGGAGGGGCAAGCAAAAGTGCTGACGTGAACGGACACGTTTCATCATAGAAAAACCAATCGTTTTAATTTTATTCGAAATACGGATACAACCGTAATTCATAAAATCTATCTAATATCCTTATATTATTAAGTTTATATAAATCGATTTATTCGTCTTTTGTTAAAATATTTCGAAAATGTTATATTTTAAACTTTATTATTGACAATATGTTATTTCCTATGCTATATATACACTATGTCATATACTATGATTCATACTTTTATATAAAACCGAAGGGAGAATTAGAATCATGATGAGAATTATCAACTTGGAGAGAGAGGGAGAGAGAGGGTGGGAGAGAGAGGGAGTGAGAGAGAGAGAGAGAGAGAGAGAGAGAGTAAGTTTCGATTTTTAGCCTGTTTATTGACTGTTTTCTGTATTTACTCATCTATGAACGCTTGGGGTCAACAACCTTCCATCAAACTGTTCACGAATCTCACGGAGCAACGCGGCGGGGCGGAATACGTCGATCTCAAAGGGATCGTTATCGAATTTGGAAAAGATAACAAGGCAACGACCGGATACGCAGCGCAATCCAAAGAATTACAACCAGTTGGAGATATGTACCAAGGAGAAGCCTCTCAAAGCGTAATCCATATGGAAGCCAAGGCGAAAGCGACCGACGAGGAATTTGGGATCGAAGCGCGCTATCGTCTCAGTTTACCGAAGGGACGATTCTATCAATTGCAGGGATGCGGACGAATCGTCGAGGGGAAAGAAAGCGGAGCAGGCATTGAAGTTCTAATCCGAACGAAGAGCGGTAAAGATACTTACGAACTCCAAAAAACATTCAACGGTATGCCTTATTATAACGATGAATACGAAGATGATTGGCAAGGTTTTCTAGGCGATCTGAGCGATTTCGCTGGGCAGGATATCGAACTGGTATTATTGCTAAAAGCCAGACCGGAATACACCAAGATGGGAAATCGTGAAACGTTGACACCAGAACGTATATCGGCCGACTGGGGGCAAATCAAAATCGTCGATAGTTCTTTCCGCGTCATGCTTGGTGGACTGGAAGAACCGGTCCAAAAAGGAAAGTCGTCTTCTCGGAATCGTTCGAGCATGAAAACCATGGATTGGGATGATGTCAGCGTTTCTCCGGGCACGGAAGAAAAGGTTTTAGGAAGTAAAACCACGGCGGATTGGTACATGTCCAATCCTGGCGAGTCTGGCGTGAACTCCGTAAAAATTCCCGGCGTTCCTTCGTGGATAGCCGCTTATTTAACGACTCCTTTATGTGTATCGGCAACGGTTGAAGACAAACAAGCCTATCCACGCATGTTCGATTTCTCATCCAACCCCAGTTACAACCCATTCAATGCCGACGCCGCTACCGTTAAAAATAGCGTTTATCGCAACAGCGGCGAAGCGATTGCTGTCATCGAGCCGGGTTCAGAATATGATGATATTTGGCCCAATCACGTTGCCATCGCATCGGCTACCATGGGGCGTATTGACGGCAACGGGAATTTCATGGTGAATGCGTTCGTTCATTGCGAAGATAATTATCGGGAAAACCGTGGTGATGATCCAGAAGATCGCAATTTTGCAATATACGAATTTATGAATTATGCGCGGTCGTATTATGGGAATTATTTCGGAAAATCATTCACAAAAATGGCGTGGAACAATGGAGGAAACGCGTATTATCCAATTATGAAGTATGAAATGTCCGAAGAAGAACTTGAAGCATCCGGAAAAATGATAAATATCCTATACGGTTGTGGAGGTCCATCTATTATTGAAAAAGATGGTTATTACTACATGATCTACCACACTCGCGCCATCCGTCCAAAATCCGATTGGGAGCAAAGAAGCGGAACAGACCGATATTATGTTTACAATAACGGTGTACCTCCTAATCCTGTATATTATTATGGAGTGTGGCCGTCCATTTCAATTGCCAGAGCGTCCGTATCCTCGGTTAATAGTTCCAGCTATTCATCGAATGCAAATCCCTGGCATAAGTATTACGAAAAAGACACGGGCGATCTGTGGCAGCAGCCGGGAATCGCTGGGAAAGCCAGCATTTTGATCAATCCGTGGCTGGATAGTTCGTCGCGGCGCTCCGAATTTACCGCCAATTCCCAGTGGAGGGCGTATCCTAAAGTTAGTTTTAATTCATGGGCCGCAGGCTATGGCGATGTAGGTAATTACATGATGATCTGTATGGGGAAAACATCTACCTATACGGAATGCGTCCTGATTCACAACAGTTCTAATTTGCTGGATTGGACGGACGAAGCGATCGTCGTACTTATAAACAATAGCAGCGGCTACAACAGCGTTTATCCTACCATCATTGGTGAAACAGGAGAAAGCAGCCGAACGTCAGAATTGAATAGACTGTATTACCAAAAAGATTCAGTACCCGGTTTAGCAGTACAAGATTTATATCGCCGGTCCCTCGTTTTTGAACATAATTAATAATGCAATAAAAGCCGTTCGGC
>CAZFOX010000541.1:0-4180 GCA_964520565.1 uncultured bacterium
AGGCAGAAAGCCTTCGCAGTCTTCTCAATCTTCGCCGCTACCGGGAACCGGATCGCGTGAAAATGGTAAAAGATCGCCTAATGCCCGAAGTTCCAAAACATTCCCAACGGTTATTCGATAATTACCAACAGGAATTGACCGACCAGGCCGCTCTCGGAATGACAATTCTTTCCGCACGGGCCGGTATCGATAACGTATCCGAAGAAGTGGTGGACGATTTCATTAACCAATATCTCTTCTCTCTGATCTGCCACGAATTCGGACACGTACTCGGTTTACGCCACAACTTCGAAGGCAGCACCATGCTGCCCCTCGATCAAGTGAATAATAAATCGGTCGTAAAAGAAGTCGGCCTGGCCTCCAGCATTATGGAGTACCTCCCCGTAAATATCGCTCCCGAAGGAGTCGAACAGGGCTACTATTTTACACCCTGCATCGGACCCTACGACTATCTGGCCATCGAATACGCCTATAAGGAAATCAAGCCGGCTACCGGCGAAACAGAGACCAGTATTTTAAACGCAATTGCCGAAAAACAAGAAACCTCCGAATTGACTTATGGAACCGATGAAGACCTTTACGGAGATGACGGCATGGGTATCGATCCGCTTTGCAACACGTTTGATCTGGGGCGCGATCCCCTCGATTACGCCAAACAACAAACTCAATTAATTATGGATACGCTTCCCAAACTCCCAAAACTTGTTAAGGAAGGAGATACCTATCTACCGGTTCGCAATGCCTTCAACCGATTGCTGGGCTATTACTTTGAAAGCACGCGTTTCGCCATGAAGTACATAGGTGGACAATACGTAAACCGCGTGAAAAAAGGCGGAAAGAATGATCGCCCCCCCCTCGAACCGGTTTCCGCGGCGCGTCAACGGGAAGCAGTCAATTTCCTCATCGAAACCATTTTCTCCGATCACCTGTTCAAAGTAGAACCGGATACGCTGAATATGCTGGCGGCGGAAAAATGGTATCATTGGGGAATGGATTGGCCGGGTCCTTCAAGTGAATATCCCCTTACTAACGTCGTTCAGAACCTTTACGATACAGTGCTCTATTCGCTCTATTCCCCCTTCATGATTCACCGGATCGTCAACGCCGAAAAACAGCGCCCGTCCGGCGAAGTCAATTTCACCGTTCCCGAATTATTCCGGCGTATTAAACTCGGCATCTGGAACGAAATCTACGAAACAACGCCCAAGAACGACGTTGCGTATACCGATAAAAATCCGCTGATTTCCACCTACCGGCGAATACTCCAGCGCGAACATATGAAATTGATGATCGAGATTATGCTCGAACCCCCCTCCGGCATGCCGGACGACGCCCGGACACAAGCTTGGCGCACCCTGGTCGATCTGGAAAAACAGATCCAGAAACGTTTGAAAAAACTTGACGACGGTAAATCCATCGACGACTACTCCAGAGATCATTTATTGGAGTCTGCCGAGAAAATTAAACGCGCCCTCGATTCTCGTCTTAGCGCCCGCGTAGATTTATGGTAATCCATTGATTCTTATAATCTTATCAATAATCGCCCCCTGGTTTCTTCAAAGAAAACAGGGGGCATTTTTTCAAGCTGCCGTTTTCAAAATAACAAGAAAATTATATATTTATCTGGAATGGTTGCATAATGGATGTTCTTCTTAAAAGGAGGTGATGCGATAGGATTAACGATAATTTAACACCAATGAGATAATTGAATTACTTGTGTCATGTGGAGTCATGGAGTTGGAAGGTAAAATTATTTAAAATGAGGAGATTGAATAATGAAAAAAAGTTTGGGACTTATCGTATGCCTGACTGTCCTGCTAGGTGTCACTTCTGCGATCGCCCAGGATCTTCCCGTAAACCATGCTGCAGCTGGAATCAAAGTGGTCGTTTCCGATACCTGGATTTTCAATGCCGGTAAAGCGAACTTAAGCTATTGGGAACCCACCACCGATATTTTCGGCGATGGAACCATCGTAATCGGTGCCAATACGTTTCCGGAAAACGAAGACGGTATGAATATGAAAGTCGCCTTCGTCAATCCTACCACCGGAAAAGTGGAGGAATTTTGGGGATTTTATACCGACGCCGGAGAACCCTGGAAAGGCCCCTTCAACGAAAAACGTAAAGATGGTAACCCTGCCCGCGTAGCAGTGGATCGTACTCCGGGTGGTGTCCGTTATATTGTTGGTATGGAATCGACCCCTTATCTGTACGAACAATTCAATACGGGAGACCGCTGGTATAAAAAATACAATTACGATCATGTGGTCGGAACCGTACAAATTTTCGAAAAAACCGCCAGCGGCCCCAAACCGATCACCAATGCCTTCGATCCTATCTATCAACCCGGCGATCTCCCGGGCGAACAGATGGGTCAGCAAATGCGCTACGGTGGCGAGCTCCAGTTCCTATCGAATGGAAATATTTTAACCGTAGTTGAAGACCGTACCAAGAATATCGTCAAAGAAGGAAACGGCGTTATTGCCTCTATTTTTGACGGCAAAACCGGTGCTCTTATAAAAGGTCCCTTCAACGCGGCGGGCGACGGCGCTCCCCACAGCACCTGGTCGAACGCGGTGGCCTTTAAGGGTGGATTCTGCGTCCGCACGGAAAAAATCTTCACCGTATACGACAATGACGGCAACATGAAATACTTCTTCGAACAGAGCCTCTTCAGCACTGTGAAGGAAGAAGGCCGCGGAGACGGCGTACGGATTGGCTCCAATCCCGGTACGAATTACGTATTTTTCGCAGGTAAGGACTCCAGCGGTGAAATGGTCGTTTCCCGTTTCGACGCGGTTGCGACAACTAATGGAGAAAATCTGCAGGGTGTTAAAGAAGACTACGTCAACGAAAAAGAATTCGCTCTGAATACCTTTGATCGCGCGGATATCGGTGTGGATGAAAACGGAAACTTCTGCGTAACGTACGAAGATACCAGCGTTACCGGTGCCGAACAAATCGTGGCTCGTGTCTTTAATAGCGAACTGGAACCGGTCACTCCAACATTCATGGCTTTCGCTAAAGCGGATGGAATGTCGGGCGATGTGAAAGGCGTTTCTTCGAAAGAATCCAACGTCACGATGTCCAATGAATACATCGTAATCGGTGCCGATGGAGTCATCTGGGATGAAACCAAGAATGCCCTGTCGGAAGCCGAACAGACTTTCTTCATCGTTCTCGAAAATCCTCTGAAGAAAGCCACCGATGTCAAGGAATGGTCTCTGTTTTAATTTTTAATTGCCATTTCCTGTAATCTAATCTTAAAAGAGCCCGTCTTCGCGAGAAGGCGGGCCTTTTTTTCCCCTTTATCGCTTGGCGCGGTTCGTTTTCGATCGCGATTCATTACAATACCGCCAAGCACTAATGGATCAGAAAAAACTATGACAAATACCATTCACGATGTTGAAGTGGTTTTATATACGGATGGTGCCTGCAGTGGCAATCCGGGACCGGGAGGATGGGCGTTTATCCTCGAACATATACCAACCGGAAAAACCAAAGAAGATAGTGGCAGCGAACCCGATACCACCAATAATCGTATGGAAATGATGGCCGTCATCGAGGGCTTAAAACGGCTCAAACGTCCTACGCGGGTAAAGGTGGTCACGGATAGCGCTTATGTGAAAGACGGCATTACCCAATGGATTCACGGCTGGAAAAAAAACGGCTGGAGACGAAAAGTCCGGAATCATTTCGAACCGCTTAAAAATGAAGAACTTTGGAAAGAAATGGATCGCCTCACCAACATCCATCAGGTCGTTTTCGTGCAGATCCGCGGACATGCCGGACACCCCCAAAACGAACGCTGCGATCAATTGGCCGTAGAAGCTTATCAAAAATATCTGTATCAAAACGAGTAAATCGCAAAAGTTCGGTTCTACTCATTGACAAATCGGGGATTCAAGGCAAAATTCTCAAACGAAATTCAGTGACTCCGCGAAAATTAAAGTCAACCTGGAAAAGTAGCCGAGTCAAGAGAAATCTCTGTTTTAAGCCCTGAAAGGGCGTAATAAGATAGCCCGGGGCATCGCCCCGGGAACAGAATCGACAGAAACCTTAAGCCCTGAAAGGGTGTAATAAGATAGCCCGGGGCATCGCCCCGGGAACAGAATCGACAGAAACTTAAGCCCTGAAAGGGCGTAATAAGATAGCCCGGGGCATCGCCCCGGGAACAGAA
>CAZFOX010000542.1:0-4173 GCA_964520565.1 uncultured bacterium
AGATGCGCTCTACAGAAAAAGCCGGGGATTGGGTATCCGACTAAAAAGTACTATGATCCCAAACAAAAATCCTTTTTATTTTTAATCGATTCGTATCTTATGAGTAAAAAACAGGACGAATATCGGCGCGGGCTGGAACGGCTTTTTCAATACCTGGAGATATTTCTTCGGGAAAGCACGGTTCCGACCAGCGAAGAGATTGAAGCGGAATGGCAGGCGACCGATGGACTGCGTCCGATTCCGCATTCGATTCATCTTCCATCCGATATCCAGGCGGCGGAAGAAGGTTTTATTTTCCTGCTTGGAGAGGAATACGAACGGTACGACGATAAACTTCCCGCGGCCATTCGGCTTTTTCTATTGCCCGCCAATCAGGATATTCCCAAAGAGATCAACCGTTTCCTAGCCCTCCAACCGATCGAATAGCCAGGCTTTTTTCCTCAGCGAACGCGTATGATCTGATTCCGCATCAGATCGCTGACCAAAACGCCGTTGTGGGGCGTTATGGCGATTCCCACCGGCGCATGGAGAGTCTGTTGCTGGACGCCGGTTTTGATTTTTATCTGTAATTCCCCTGTGGCGCTGTAGACATGCACGCTGCCTTCCTTGGGATCGGTCAGATATACTGCACCATTCGGGTCGCAGGCCACATGGCTTTCAAATCCTCCCTCTCCCGTCCAGGTGGTTTGAATAGGCCATCCCCCCCGCCGTTCCCCTTGAGGCGAATAGATTTTAACTCGACGGTTCAGGCTATCGACGACGATGATGTTTCCGTCGGGCATGACGTCGATCCCCACCGGTTCGCGGAAGGCGTCGTCCGAATCGCCTGCATGTCCCCAGATTTGCAGAATCTTGCCTTCGGGTGTCAGGACAACCACTCGATGGTTGCCGGTGTCGGTCACATAGAGCAGCCGCCATTTGGGATGAAAGGCAATACCGCGGGGACCGAAAAATCCGGCTTGCGATTTTCCAAGAAATACCCCGGTAGGCGAATAGAGAACGACCCGGTTATTCCAGGTATCGACTACATAGATATTCCCGTTTTGGGGATCGATTGCGGCATCGTTAGGTTCATTGAGTTGGTTGTTTCCGTCTCCTTGTTCGCCGAGCTGCCAGGCATAATCTCCCTCGGGTTTAAAGACTTGCATACGGTAATTCCGGGTATCCGCCACGTATGTGAATCCCGCCGCATCGGATGCAATACCGCGCGGTTCCTGAAAAAGTCCGTTCCCCTCTCCCCGTCCGCCTTCGAACAGGGATGCGCCTTCCTGAGGAGGACGAAGCGCGGGAGGTTCAACCGGCTTTGTTTCGGTACTCAATCCTGTTTCCATGCCGATAATGCGATTCAGGCTTCTGTTGAACTGGAAGATGGACGTGTCTTCATTCCGAAAGATGAGTTGAAAAATGCCTCCATGTTTCTCCAAATGTTTCAAGCCTTCGCTCCCCAGAGGAGGATTCTCGCTCTGATCGCCGCGCCGGGTTTCCCGTTCGATCTGACCGAAAATCAGATATTGAAGGCCGTATTGTCCCGCCAGGCGGAGTACTTCCTCCGAATCCGAAGACGTATAAATCCGCTCCATGTCCTGAACGCGGCGATCGATCTCATAGGCTGCATAGTGCATGCGCTCGCGGGTATGATGCGGCCAGCCGATCAGGGCGGGCAGACCTGTATAGGAACTGAAGCGTGCGTGATCGCCGCCATGCCGATACGCCAGTTCGACGATACGCGGCGTTCCCGTTAGAAACCGGTTGCACCATTGAACCGCCTTATAAGAATCATTGTTCTCTTTTTGGAGATAGGCCAGCCCATCCAGCGAGGGGCGTGGGTCGCGTAAATCGGCGTTGTATCCGCTGGAGGCGGTAACCAGCGCGGGTGCCATCAGGGCGAAGGGCAGCGTGGGAATCAGCACCAATATCATTCCAAAAAGAAAATCCAGTTTGGCGCTGTAATGGAACCACGTGCCGATTCGGGAGCTCATCCGTTCGATCGTTGCCCAGACCCATACGCAACAGAGAGCGGCAAAAATCGATAAATAATGCCAGACCTGTAAGTTGAATTTGAACGCCGTGTTCCACCGGTGCGTCGGTGGAATCCAATACTCCTTCATATAAAAGATTTCGATTCCCAGAGAAAGCCCGAGTCCTAAAACGCCAATCAGGCAAGCGAAAACGAATTCAGGGGATTCTTTTCGTTTCCACATCAGGAAAAAAATCACCAGGAAAAATGGGGAAAACAATCCAACGATGCTGTAATTCAGAGGAAATAGAGGATCGTGCGAGGGAGGAAAATTGAATGGATTGGAATGGGTGATCCACAAAGATAACGCCACCGACAACAGAAAGAAAACGGCAAAGAGAATCGCTCGTTTGAGAGAAACCTGTCCATCCTGGCGGACAACCGCGAATAATACAGTAGCGGTTCCAATCGGGAACAACAGATGGATCCAATACCCTAAATAAGTGGATATCAGAGTATTTCCCTCGGTCATGATACCGACGGCGGTAACCCGGGAGATGAAATGAACGTGAAAGGGAATAAACAGGAGCGCGGCAAACGCAAAGATCAGCGCCAGGGGAACCAAAGGAAACTGGAAGAATCGGTGCAGACTTTCCTGTGTCGCACATTCGGGAAAGACCGTCGAACGTTCTCTGTTTCCCGCTTCACGGTAAAACTTCACGATCGTAATCAACAACAAAGCGATTCCCAGAGCGGGCAAATCCCAAGTATTCGTGCAAATAACCGTACCCAGGAGAAGACCCAGGAAGAAAGATAAACCCGTCAAGTTTCCGGCCCGGAACGAATCGCGCGGCTGAGCGAAATAATGATAAAGCAGCACCAGAAACGACAGGGTAAACGGAATTACCAGCAGATGCGCGTGAAAATCCAAAAACATGTGCGTCCAATAAGGGAATTCATTGGCGACCGTATTGGGGATCACCCGGGAGGAATCCCAGAAAAGTTGATTGTAGTTGAGTTCGTGCAAACGCGTCTCCACTTGCGGCGAGGCCATGCCCAGGTAGTACAAAACGGCGTCCGCAATACGGCGGGTGATGGGAATCAGCGCGGCGAACCATTCCTTGACGCCGATAGCGCCGGATTCGGACAGGCGCCCGCTGCGCGTCAATTCGAATTTCACAAAATTCAGGTAACTAAGAAAATGCCCGGCGAAACAACTCAAATAGACGGCTAATCCCGCAATCCAGATTCTTCGGGAGAGAGTATAAGCCAGCGAAAAGACCGCCAGCGCGGCCAAGGCGGAAACACAAGTCCCGCCGATATTGAACAGGTATTCGGGTGGGAGACCGGCGAACCGCCCGGCCAGCGAAAGAACCGCCTGGCCGTAATAGTAATAATTGATGGAGTAGCCGGATATCCACGGATCTTCGGGCGGGAAAGTATCGGCGCGATAGATGGCGTTGATGAAGGCCATATTCATGGGCTTCTCGCCGCCGATGACGGCGGGGTGATAGGCACGGACGATCAGGAAGAAACCCCATATTGCCAGAAACAGGATTTCCAAACCGATCAGTCCGTGAATTTTCTGCGAGAGAAATTCGCGAATTTTATGGCCCTGACTCCGTAGTACCAGCCCCGCAGCTGCCAGCAAACCTGCCAGAACAAATACACCCTGCATCTTCGAGACCGGCATCACTCCAGTCGAAGCCAGGAACCAGCCGATCCATCCGAACAAAGCCAGGCCGATGATTTTCGATATTCCATAACCCCGATCCGGGAGGGTGGATGTCAACGGGAACAACAGAATAAATGCGATCCACCCAAGAAGGTATAGAAGAAACGCCCAGGCGAGGAGGGGATGATGGGGAGGCGGCGCGTATACAGGATGGCCGTCGCGCAGAGATAGGATTTCACCGGCGGTGATTTCGTTTACCCAATCTGGCGGATTGAGAATTAAATCTTCTAATTGCTCCTGGGTGAATTCCCGATTTTTTTCGAGGATGACGACTTTGGGATGATCGTAAATCCGCGCCGTTTCATCTTCTTTATCGGTGTAGAATTTCCAGCCGAGGAAGCGGGGGGGATTATCGATAACCGTAGCGATGCGAAAGCCCAATTGTTCGGCGAACAGGGCGCGCAGAAACTGATTGGTGATGGGGAAACGATCGGGATTTTGCAGGGTGGTTCCATATCCGCGTTTGCTGGGGAAGACGATG
>CAZFOX010000543.1:0-4159 GCA_964520565.1 uncultured bacterium
CGGAAGCGCAGAGACGTATCAATCCGGCAATGCGTTCCTTGCGCTCTTCGCCAAAGATTTCCGGAGTGGCAAACCCCAGATTGATTCGATCGGGCGCGGATTCGAGGGTGAATTCGGTCAGATGCACCGTGCGTTGGGATTCGATTTCTTCTTCCAGTTCATAGGGAGTCAGGTAGAGCACTTCGGGCGGTTCGAGGATGACCTCCTGCTGTTTGTGATAATCGTCTTCAGTAAAATGAAGCTCGCGGTCTTCGGATGGCTGCGAGGCTTCGAAGAACCGTTTCTCCACAATCAGGTGAAAGGAGTGGCTCTCTTTGGCCACCTCATCGGTATTTGAAATTAAAACGAGGGAATCGTCGCCGAATAGGCGGGGAAGAGAGGTCAGGGGCGATCCTTGCAGCAACGCTTCGCGGATCAGTACGTCTTCATTGCCGGGATAAAATACGGCTTCGCCGATCGTTCCTATGGAACGTTGATTAGAGATATTGAACAAGCGGATCGAGTCGATTTCATCGCCCCAGAACTCAAACCGCACCGGTTCGGGATACGAATACGAATAAATATCGACGATATCGCCGCGCACAGAAAAATCGCCGCGCTGGGCGACCAAGTCGCGGAACTCGTATCCTTGCGCTACCAGCCACTGGCTGATCCGGTCTCGCTCGATCTCCTGCCCTTGCGCGATGCGTAGTGCTTTATCTTCATAGAGAGCAAGCGGAGGGACTCGTTTTAACACGGCGGATGCGGGGGCGATGACGATCATGGGGACGCTGCCTTGATTCTGGTTCCCACCCTTTTCAATAAAATGTTGGATAGGAGCCAGGCGTTCCATGCGAATCGTCAGTTCGGGAACCTGGGATTCATAGGGCAGGATTTCCAGGTGGGGAAAGACAAAAACCGGCGGGGCGTTTTTCCGCCCATCGAGGAAAAATTCTATATCGTCCAGCATGAGGTAGGCGCTGCTTTGATCGGGTGTGATGATAACGACCGGGTGGTTATAACGCAGTGCCAGTTCCGCTGCTGTTAGTCCGTGCGACGATCCGGCTACCTGACCGCATGTCACTGGCGTCTCTCCATTGCGGATCGCTTCACACAGGCGTTGAAATTCCTCCTGTTTTTTAAACGCTTCCAGAGTTGAATCTAGTAATTTTTTTGCAAATTCTGTAGTATTTTTCATATATTCAAACACACCTATCCCACGCCGCCTTCAAGCGGGTGGGTGGATTTTATACTATTGTAATCGATTCGAGTGGATTTGGAGGGGTCTGCTGAAACGGTTGGAATGAAAGAAAAGGGAGAGGAATGAATGCCGCGCGATATGGAGGCGCTTCGCCGGGAGCAGGCGGAAATCGCCGGGCAAGTCAGCCTGTGGAATGAACTACCGCCGCTGGATCGAATTAAAACCGTGGCGGGAGCGGATATCTCTTGCGGACGGTTTTCCAAAACCGGATTTGCAGCGGTTGTGGTTCTTTCATATCCTGATTGCACGATAGTTGAGACGGCACAGGCGTCGGGCATTCTGGAGTTTCCTTATATTCCCGGTTACCTGGCGTTTCGGGAATGGCCGCTGGTGAAACGTTGTCTCAGTCAATTAACAATCGTACCGGATGTGTTAATCTGCGATGGCCAGGGTATCGCCCATCCCCGGCGCGCCGGGCTGGCGTCGCATATTGGCGTACTTTCTGGATTGATCGCAATCGGTTGCGCCAAGAGCCGGTTAGTAGGGGATTATCGAGAGCCGGGAGAAAGGCGGGGCAGCATCGCCGATCTGATGTTGGAGGGGGAGAAAGTGGGCGAGGTGTTGCGCAGCCGAGATCGAGTCAAACCGTTGTTCGTCAGTCCCGGGCACCGGATCGATTTTTCCCATGCGACAGAGTTGATCCTGAATCTATGCCGGAGATACCGGCAGCCGGAACCGATAAGGGCGGCGCATGGATTGGTAAATGCAATCCGTATGCAAGGATTACCGAAGTAGAATATACATGAATTGCTATATACTAAATTCTTTAATGGGAGCGGGATATGAAACGGCGGAATTTCTTACAATGTGCAGCGGGATTGTTGGTTTCCTCTGCGATGGGTTGTGCAAGTATGAATTCTGTACAAGTGAAGAAATCCGTTTTGAAGCGTCCTAATATATTGATCTGTATTGCAGACGACGCCTCGTTTCCTCACATGGGTGCGTATGGATGTTCGTGGATCAAAACGCCGGGATTCGACCGGGTGGCTCGGGAAGGAATTCTTTTCACTCGCGCCTATACGCCAAACGCCAAGTGCGCTCCTTCGAGGGCTTGTATTCTGACCGGCCGAAATTCGTGGCAGCTCGAGGAAGCGTGCAACCATATTCCTTTTTTTCCCTCAAAGTTTGGGACGTATCCCGAGGTGCTGGCCGAGCATGGATATCACGTGGGGCATACGGCCAAAGGTTGGGCGCCCGGGAATCCTGGCCAAATCGATGGCCATCCTCGGGAACTGGTTGGCCATCCATACAACCGCAGAAAAACCGTTCCCCCTGCCCGGTATATATCCGATATCGATTACGTGGCTAATTTTCAGGACTTTATGGATTTGAAAAAGGAGTCGCAGCCTTTCTGTTTCTGGTACGGGGGAATCGAACCGCACCGGCGGTATGAATTCGGTGCGGGAATAACCAAGGGAGGCAAGAGTGTGTCCGATGTGGATCGCGTTCCCGGTTTTTGGCCGGACCATGAAACCGTGCGTACCGACATGCTCGATTATGCCTTTGAAATCGAGTGTTTCGATCGTCATTTACAGCGTATGTTGGATTTGTTGGAAGAACGCGGCGAATTGGATAATACCCTGGTGATTGTAACTTCCGACAACGGCATGCCGTTTCCGCGTATTAAGGGGCAGGAGTATGAATATTCCAACCATCTCCCCCTTGCCATGATGTGGAAAAACGGGATTATCAATCCCGGTAGGAGAGTGGATGATTTCGTCAGTTTTATTGATTTCGCACCGACATTTTTGGAACTGGCGGGTGTCTCGGAGCGTTCGAGTACCATGCAACCTATCGAAGGAAAAAGCCTTGCCGATATATTTTACTCTAATAAATCGGGAATCGTAAATCCAAAACGGGATTATGTTTTGATCGGGAAGGAACGCCACGATGTTGGAAGGCCGCATGATTGGGGCTATCCGATCCGGGGAATCGTCCAGGGCAATTATTTATATTTGCGGAATTTCGAACCTTCGCGCTGGCCGGCGGGAAATCCCGAAACGGGTTATCTGAATTGTGACGGAAGCCCCACCAAGACCTTGATTCTCGAAGGGAGAAAGAGTCCGGATCGAACGCATTACTGGACAGAATCGTTTGGCAAGCGGCTTGAGGAAGAATTATACGATATTAAAAACGATCCGGATTGTTTGGAGAATCTGGCGTATCGGCAGCAATTTATCCGTATTAAAAAGCGAATGGCAAGAAAGATGATGGCCGAGCTCAGGCATCAGAGAGATCCGCGAATGTTTGGCCAGGGATATATATTCGACGAATATATTTACGCCGATGAGAATACACGGGGATTCTACGAACGTTATATGAATGGTGAACCGGTAAAAGCGGGATGGGTTAATCCTTCGGATTTTGAAAACGATCTCCAGGAGTAATGATTCTCTTGTAAATAATTGATATGAACTGTGACAAAAAACGGTGTTATGCGTATATTCTCTTAGAGATTCTTTAGAATAGGTTTCCACAGGCGTCTATTACCGAATAATGTTCGGTGATGGATGGTTAATACAGATTATTGAAAATCCATTTTCAAAACGGCGTTTCGCGGGGGGAATTTCCCATCATGAGTAATCCAGTGCAATTCCATCGACTTATTGCTTTGATCGTTGGCTTTTTGTGTGTTGATTTACGATCAATACAGCACAAACAG
This sequence comes from uncultured bacterium, assembly GCA_964520565.1. Taxonomy (GTDB): domain Bacteria; phylum Hinthialibacterota; class Hinthialibacteria; order Hinthialibacterales; family Hinthialibacteraceae; genus CAZFOX01. The sequence continues at coordinate 3,903 of CAZFOX010000543.1, forward strand.
ATAACGGGTTCATGTCGATTGATCTTATCACGGTGGTTGGAGATGAATCGCCGGTTGCGACTCCGACAGCCATTCCTACGCCTCCTCCCATTCCAATGGCAACTCCTACGTATACTTCGCCGGTTTTTGTTCCCGGCCTCTGGCATGAATTCTGTCCCGGTTCAGCGAGCGGGGGAGGGATTTCATTTGGGAAAGGAAATGCAAAATCGTTTGTGGGATTGACAACCGATAGTATGGGCCATTTGGTAATTGCCTGG
>CAZFOX010000544.1:0-4148 GCA_964520565.1 uncultured bacterium
TGAGATCGTGGTTTCCACCGGTCGAGAATCCCAACGATTTCAGCCCTTTGATCCGGCAGGCCATCCCGCCGGGGCGGACGGTATCGTCCGGGAAGGGGCCTTCGATGGTTTCCGGATCGATGTAGACCTGGCGCAGATCGATGCCTTGGGCGTCGGGATTCTTTTCCAGGTTCAGACAGAAGAGTTGAGGGCCGCGCATGACGGCGATACGTCCCGCCTGCGCTTGCCGTCCCCGTACGAATCGCCAGGGCATGGACATGCTAAGTTGGATTTTGTCGTCTTTTTTCCATTCCCGCTCGATGGAATAAAAGGAACCTCCCGGACAGGTCATTTCAATCGCCGTCCCGTTCACTTCGATCCGCGCCCGTTCGCACCAACGGGGAATGCGCAAGAAGAGAGGGAACGATACGGTTTTCGAGGGTCTCACACGGACCGATACTTCGCCGGAATTGGGATAATCGGTCTCCTGTTCGATCTGCACTGCAAGGTCATCGGTGAATTGGAAATCCGCTTTGGAAGGTGTATATAAATTGACCGCCACGCCGTTTTTTATGCGGTAGTAGGCCATACCGGGCAGTTCGGCGACGATACGCCGGTAATTGCAGGGACAGCAGTACGTATCTCCGTCGAAATACACGCGCGGGCCTTCGAATGGAACGTAATAGCGCAAACGCCGACCATCGGGCGATTGGGCGGCAAAGAGACCGTTATAGATCGAACGCTCCATGATGTCGCCATACAACGAATTTTCTTCCAGGCGGATCAATTCGTCGAGCCAGCGGATCAGATAGGCAGTGGCACAGGTTTCGCCGAGGCCTTCGGTTCCATCCTGGGAGTTGTGCCAGCATTCGTGCTGGCTGCAAACTCCGTTGATTAACAGCCCGTCGCCATGTGTCAGGAAGTCGATCACGTTTCGCGTTTGCCGGAGTAGGTTTGGATTTGGTTGGATTGAGTGGAGGCGTAGCTGCGCCAGGCAGCGGTGCAGATAGGCGTACGCATGCCCTCCGATCGGGCCGAATCGACCTAACACGATTGGATAGTCCCATTCCGGGAGGCGGCGGAAGTTGACACAGAAATCTAGATACCGGGAATCGCCGGTAACCCGGTGGAGCATCAATAAGGTTTCTTCCAGGCCGGTGACTGCCATGAATACGGTAATATCGCAATCATCCATTCCCGCCGGGTCGGCCTGCCAGCGAGTTATGATGTAATCCATCAGGCGGACGGCGGCGTCGAGCGACGTTCGATTGTGAAAGTAGATGAAATCCGAAACGAGACCGTTGACGAGATAGGTCATCTCGTGGATGTCCCACAATCCCCACATCCGTCGTTCGGGGATCATCAAGCCAATGTAGCCGTCTTCTTCCTGGGTTTTAATTATTTCATCCACGACGTGGTTCTTCAGCGTGGCAAGGCGTTCGTTTCCCGTATTGGCCGCCAGGCGTACCATGCTGTCGATCAGTTTTCCCAATCCGATATAGCCGCTCTCGCTTTTTCGTTCCTGGAAAGGTTTTAGGAAATCCCCGTCGGCGTCGAGAACCAGGAGATTGTTCTGGATGGTGATATCGATGCGCCGTCCGATCTCGCCGCCGGTTTTGACATCGGTGAGATCGATTTTGGCCGGTTTTTGCTCGATCCGGTTTTCCGCGCAGAAAGGAGAGGGCATCCCGATTGGTATAACCCAGATCGATAGTGAAATCATTACGGCAATTAGGATTTTACTCATTAGGGAACCTCGTTCTTTATCGAATACCAGACTTGGCAGGAGTCTCGCGAGAATCAAGGGCGGAAAAACGCCGCCCTTGGCACCCACATCATGGCACCTTGTTCTTGTTCCTGTTTCAAAATGGCCCCTCAAAGGCGGAATACGATTCTCAACGGATAAGTTTCAAGAAGCGTTCTCAATGATAGAGAGACGCCCCCCGGAGAGAACCGGGGGGCGGGGAATCGAAACTTCATTACATGGCGATGATCTTATCCATTGGCTGTGCGACAAATTCGGTCAGATAGGCCAGGTCGCCTCCACCGACTTCCGCGGCGAAGACACCTTCGGTGAAGCCGATTTCATCAAAAGCTTTCATGACTTCCGGCCAGTTGACCTGCCCCTCCATGATTTTGGAGAAGTCGAAGGTTCCATTCCAATCAAATTTAAAGTCCTTAATATCCACACGCACAATTCGGTTGCCCAGCGTGCGAATCCAATCCTGCGGGAAACCGTAGAATACGATATTGCCGACGTCGAACCAGGCTTTCACGCGTGGGCTGTCGATTTCATCGATATAGGCGCACATTTCCAGGGGGCTGAGCAGGAATTTGTTCCATACGTTTTCGAGGCCGATGGTGATTTCCATGTCTTCGGCGATCTTGGCAAGTTCCTTGACGCGGGCGATGGAGTTTTTGTATGCGTCTTTATACATGACCTTATCGGTAACCACGCCGGGAACCAGCAGAACCATATCGCCGCCCATCGCCTTGGCGTTCTGCATACTGACTTTCATGCCTTTCATGCATTCCTCGGCGACGGCGGGATTCGGATCGGAGAGGGGTTTGCTCCAATGGGTGGAACAGATGATGGCGTCCAGGTGGATTTCCGCTTTTTCGGCGGCTGCGATCATTTGTTTCAGTTCGCCCTCGTCGAAGACGGTGTCCGGTTCCACGCAATCGAATCCCGCTTGTTTGGCGATCTGGAAACGTTCCAGGTGAGAGAGTTTCTTTTTGTTTTGATCCTCGCCGGGAAGCATGCCGATTTTCAACGATTTTTTGATATTTCGTTTGGGGGCCGCCATGCCGGACGGAGCGGTAGCCAATAGGCTGGCGGCAGCTATCCCGGTTTTCAGGAAAGAACGGCGATCGAACGGTTCGGACATTATTTTTCTCCTTCTTGAATGGATTTAATTCGTATCAAAGTGAGTCATCCCAATTCATGACTTATGGATGTTCAATCCGATTATACCTTGAAGAATATTTTGTGTTTATAGAAGAAATAGAGAACGTACCATTGTGCGCCTAATACTAATAACGCCTGCAAGACATTTCCATAAGCGCCCATCGCATCGATGAGAGGTTTTGTGAACACCAGAATGGAACTATCGATCCAACCGCGAAACAGCTGAAAGATGATATATGCGGCGATGGAGTTGGCTCCGACCACCACGAAGAGAAAAGTCCATTTTCGTATATTCAAAACTTCAATGACCCAATAGAACAGCAGCAATAAAAGAATCGCCCATCCGGTGGAATACAGGGCGAAGGATGCCGAGAGAATGCGTTTGATGATGGGAATCCACAGGCTGACGAGCAATCCCAGCGCGATTAAAACCACGGCGGCGATGGCCAGTTTGCTCATAATTTCTTTTTGGGAGCGGTCGCTGGTGATCCACCGTCCGCACATAGCGCCTGCCAGAATGGTGGATGTCGAAGGGATTGCATTTAACGTTACCCAGTAACCCTCGTTGTAATGCCCCATGAGCCAGAATTCGAAGTCGGAACCCATGTTTTCATTGCCCATCGCCCAGGGGCCGCCCGCGCCGTTACCGGGATAGAAGATCCAGATCGCGGTATATACGATCAGGATAACTACTGCCGTGACTCCCTGCGTCCAATAACTTTTATGCAGAACGAAGAAAGTCGCCATGTAACCAAACGCGATTTGGGGCAGGACGTTGACCAGATTGTAGGTGGGGCGCCCTTCCTGGATCGAGCAGAAAATGGCGGTGATCAGAACCAGATTGATACACCGTCGCAAGGCATGGACGAAAATCCAGCCGTGCGTTTCTCCCAGAGAGACTCGCCGGGCGTAGGCGAGCGGCATGGCGACGCCCACCATGAACATGAAGGCGGGTTGGATCAAGTCCCAGTATACGCAGCCGTTCCAGGGCACATGCTCGGTATGCCGCGCCAGGAATCCCAGGAAGGGATGTCCTTCGAAGGCGGAAAATCCAAAACCGTGCGAGATCAGGGATATCATGATCGCGCCGCGAAAGGCGTCCAGCGATACCAGGCGTTGAGTGGCTTTTACGGGTGATGCTTCCGTCATGGCATTCTCCTCTCCACCACATTTCAGGGGTGTTGTCAACATAACATAAAGCGAGAAATACCGATAGCCAGGACGAGTGGTTTTATCTCCTGTTGCCGTAAAACGTTATGGA
>CAZFOX010000545.1:0-456 GCA_964520565.1 uncultured bacterium
TTCGGCGCTGATTCGGTCGCCTTTTTCCATGGCCTCCGTGTAATAACGACGGTATTGATCCCAGGCCACCCGGAAACGTCCCGCCGCACGGTCCATTTCGATAGCCATCCGGTCTACGTAGCCGGGAACTTCGGGGCGGCGCGGCCCTTGCACCTGAATCTCGGACAGGGCAAAGAAACCGTCATCCGCTTCCGTGGCCAGATTGTCTAGCCGGAGATAGCGGGCTGGAAACGGCGTCATGAATTCATAGACACCGCTATGTGTGACATCCCGAATTTCTTCCAACGCAGGTGCGGACGTTCCGGCGTCGATGGCTTTGGAAAGCCGGAATGTCTGATTCGAAGAAGTGTTTTGAGCGATTTGAATGCGGCCGATGGTTTGCGATTGTTTGAAATCCAGAAGAATCGATCCCTCCGAGGGGATCAACTTGATATCCGCTTGAGTATCGTCATCCAA
>CAZFOX010000545.1:466-4144 GCA_964520565.1 uncultured bacterium
AATCCCGGGGTTTCCATCGCGGCATTGGCAGCCAGATTGTCGCCGAAAACGGTCTGAACGAACAGCCGCTTGGCCGTGTCGTAATCTTTCAGTTGATAGAAGGCGATGAATCCCGCATCGAAACGCAGCCGCCAGACATTCGGATTGTTATCCGCTCCCTCCAGGAGAAACGAAACGGCCAGGTTGGAATCCTGAATGGATTCGTTCATCACAAATCCCCCGAATTGGTAGGCTGAGGCGAAGTGGGGATCCAACGCGGTCATGATGCGAAACAGATTGACCATCCCCGATTTCTTGTCCGGGCGGTTGAGGGTGCTGAAATTCCCGCCGAAGTATTGAATAGCGCGAATCCAGAGCAGATCGGATAGGGTACTATCGTGACCCAGCGCCAGGATTTTAGTCACTTCCGGCCGGTCGGAGAGCATGAGAATCTTTTCTTCCACCCGCCGTCCTTTTCGGTCTTCCACAATGACCGACTGCACTTGCACGAAAGACAGGCAAAAAACCACCAACAGGAACGCGAATATCCAGGTTTGCTTTTTCATTTGAAATCCCGCCGGGCAAATGAAAAGATGGCGATGATCAACAGGATGGCCGAATAGAGAATCGCATAAATCGGATACACGAGGACATGATGAAAGATGGAGCCGATATCTTCCTGGTAGATCACCTGATTTTTCAGATTGTAAATTTCCAGGTTGGGGAGAAAATAATAAATCACGGTTAAAAACTGGGCGAACGCCGTGGAACCCTGCTCGCCAAGGCGCTTGGCCCACTCCAGCAGGTCTTCCGACATATGGCCGATCACCCAGCACATGAACGTCAGCACCGCCGAGAGAACCGGCGTGGAAAAAGACGAAAACAGGATGGCGATAGCGCAGACGATCATCATCTCGAAAAGAAACATGTAGATCGCCATGATCAGTGTGGCCGAGATTCCGCTATCCGGCCAGAGGAAAGCCAGCAGGCATAACAGAAATCCCATCATCAAGACGTTGACGGTGACGGTGATGAAAAGCCCCAGGAATTTTCCCAGCAAAAATTGATAGCGTGATACGCCGGATGCAATAATGGTGTACACCGTTCGTTTTTCCAACTCTTCATAAACCAGATTGACGCCCACGAACGTGGCCATCAAAAGGCCGAAGATGCTGATGGCCGACAGGCCGACGTGTTTGATGATCCGGTCGTCTTCGCCCAGCGCCAGAGTGGCGAGAACCAGCGAAAAGGCCAGTAATACCAGCGCGAATACGGCAATGATATAAAAAACCTTGTTGCGCACGGCTTCTTTATAGGTATTCAAGGCGATGGTTAGAATCTTATTCACGGGTTCCCACCTCCCGCACGAAGTAATCTTCCAGCGTCCCTCGCTCGGGACGCAGCTCGATCAGGCGCGCCCGGTTGGCGAGGGCGCGCTCGGCGATCTTCTGCGCGTCCTCCCGGTTCGACGCCGTGAAATGATGGATTCCGCTGATATCCTGATAGGCGATCGCGATGGCCTGCAAGTCGCTCAGGCATGAGGCCGGGATGTTGTCGAGAGAGACGGTGTAATTTGAGACGCCCGCACTGAGCAACTCCTGTACCGTGCCCAGTTTGATCAATTCGCCTTTGTTGAGGATTGCCACCCGGTCGCACAACATCTCCACATCCGCCAGAATATGAGAGCAGAAAAAGATGGTCTTTTTTTGCTCCTTCAGCTGCACGATTAGATCGCGGATTTCCCGACGCCCAATCGGATCCAGTCCCGACATCGGTTCGTCGAGAAGAAGCAGGGTGGGATCGGTGATGAGCGATTGCGCCAATCCGATTCGCGTTACCATTCCCTTGGAATATTCGCCCACCCGGGTTTTCTTGGCATGGCTGAGACCGACGATATCCAGAAGACGGTCGCTCTTCTTTTGGGCGTCTTCATACGGCAGACCGATCAACCGGGCGTAAAACATCACGAATTCCGTACCGGTCAGAAACCGGTAAAAATAGGGATTCTCCGGCATGTATCCGATTTTATACAACTCGGCCAGATCGCCCAGTTCTTTGTCCAAAAGCCAAGCCGTTCCCGAAGTAGGGAAAATGATCCGCAACAATATCTTGATTGTCGTGGTTTTCCCGGCACCGTTCGGGCCTAAAAATCCAAATATTTCGCCCTCTTCCACTTCGAGGTTCAGATTGTTGAGAGCGCGAAACTTTCGGCCAAAGAAACCCGTGGAATATTCTTTGGATAGGTTTTGAATCCGAAGGATCGACATCTACCGTTCTCCTTCGCTACGCGGATTGATCCTTAAAATAGTAAAACACGCCAAGACCCGATTCTAGGAAAGATACCGGGACTGTCAAGCCGTTATTCTGTTTCGTCACAACTTGTTACAGATGCTGTTCTTTCCCGAAATCCCGAATCGGGGATGGCTTCTACGTAATACGAATGAAAAGGGGAAAGTCACGCATTGTTTGTGGATTTTAATTTGTTTAATTGGATGAATGTTTTTATCCATACCTATGGTGACAAGAGCGGTTTCCATCGGTAAGATAATCGCGGCTGCCGGCCGGATTGAATGAATATTGGGAAGAGATGGAAACGTGAATCCAAAGACGATGCATCATACTCTTGTATCCGTTTTCCTGGGATTGGGAATCTTTCTCCCGGTTGTGACCCAAAGGGCCGAAGGCCATCCTTTGGGGAATTTTACGCTCAATCATTATTCCATTCTCGAATTGCAACCGGCAGAATTAATCGCCCATCACGTGCTCGATTTTGCCGAAATCCCTTCCTATAACGAATTGGCCAATCTCGATACCAATGGAGATAACCGGGTAACCGGCCTGGAAATGGAGGCTTACAAGGATTCGCTGGAGAGTGGATATTTCAGCCAGTTTTCTTATTCGTTGGCCGATGGAGAACAAGAACCGGTTGCTCTTTCTCCCGAATGGATTCGCCGGGACGTGATTCTTTCCCAGGGTCAGGGGGCATTAACCTGTCTCCAACTTCAATTTTCTTGCGTGCTTCGTCACCCGGCATTGCAGCGGGAAGGACGCAAGCGGCTCTCGTTTCGAGACAACAACGAAACGTATATCCGCGGTATCCGGGAAATCCGTCTGAAAATCCATCCCGGTGTGGAAATTCGTCTGGAAGATATCCGAGGCCAGGAATCTGTCATTCCCGTTCTACTGGATGTGGATTTATTCTTTCTGGAAGGATTGGAATTCGAGGCGGCTTTCACTATGACGGAAATCCGCCCGATTCCCCTGGAACGAGCGGCCGTGAATATATTTTCCCTCATCGATCCCCGTTCGATTCCACTATATCCTCTAAGCCCAGATTCGGAAGGTATTTACAAGATAGTCAAATCGCCCGTTCAGCCAAATGCCGAAGTCCAGAAACAGATTTCCATGCTTCAACCCCGGTGGATTGTCAGTGCTTCGGAATTGTTAGCTGAATCCCCCACCGGCTTAGAAAGCGATGCACCCGAAGCGCAATCTGCTCGTCCTCAAAGCAGAGAAGATGCAAGTTCCCTTCAACGCAGCGATACGCGGGACGCGCAATGGGCGGCGCTGATTGGGACAGAAGAGTTGAACGCGGGCATTGTTTTTCTGGCGATCTTTGTATCCATTGTGGCGGGGGCCGCACATGCATTGTCGCCCGGACATGGTAAAACCGTGGTGGCTGCGTATCTGGTCGGCTCC
>CAZFOX010000546.1:0-4119 GCA_964520565.1 uncultured bacterium
AGGATCGGGGGCTGGCTTTTCGCGCCCGGGTGCAGACCGGCGAACGGAATTACGACTGGGCGCTTTCGCTGCCACGGCCCCGGGAAGTCGAATTGACGCCGTTCATTCACGATATGGCCGCCGCCTATGAAGAAACGGATTTGATCGTCGCACGCGCCGGATCGGGGAGTCTCTCCGAGATCGCTCTTTGGGGAATCCCTTCGATCCTGATCCCCTATCCGTTCGCCAGCGAAAATCATCAACGGGAAAACGCCCGGTCGTTCGAGAATGCGGGCGCGGCCTGGCTCATCGAGGAAAATAAATTAACGCCCGAGTCCCTCGCGGAGGCCATCGTCTCTCTGCTCCGGGACGAGGCGAGACGAGAGAGTATGAAACAATGCGCGGCTTCCCTCGCGAGACGGGATGCGGCGCGGACGATTGCGCAAGAACTGTTGCGGTTGTTGGCCGCCTGATTCGGCCCTACCGCGTGAAGGGTGAGGTTGAGGACCATGCAGCAGGTCGAATCCCTGGAGGGGTTCCACCATATCCACCTGATTGGAATCGGGGGAATCGGAGTCAGCGCGCTGGCTCAGGTTCTCCATGGCTTGGGCTATACAGTCACCGGCTCCGATCCGGCTCGGAATGTCGTCACGGATCGTCTCGAACAACTCGGCATTCGCGTTTTCCACGAGCACCGGCCGGAAAATATCGCCGGGGCTTCTCTGATCGTCGCCACTTCCGCCGCGAAAAGCGACAATCCCGAAATTCAGGCCGCCAACGCGCAAAATATCCCCATCTGGCAGCGCGCCCGCATGCTGGGCGCGCTGGTCAACGGCTACCGCGCCATCGTCGTCACCGGCGCGCATGGCAAAACCACCACCACCGCCATGCTGGCCCGCCTCTTCATCGATACCGGCCTTGATCCCACCGCCTTTATCGGCGGCGATGTCGATTTCCTCGGCGGCAACGCCCGCCTGGGACGCGGCGACTGGGCAATCGCCGAAGGCGATGAAAGCGACGGCTCCTTCGTCCACCTCAAACCCGAAATCGCGATCGTAAATAACATCGACGCCGATCACCTCGACTTCTATAAAGATCTCGGCGAAATCGTCGAGCGTTTCCAATTATTCATCCAGGGCATCCGCGAAAACGGATGGTTGCTCTATTCCGCCGATTGCGCTCATTGCCAGGCGCTTCGCCCTTCCCCGGGACGTCAGGTGTTAACCTATGGTTTTTCGGAATCCGCCGATATCCGCGGTGTCAACTACCGCGCCGAACCAAACCGGTGGGGATGCGAGGTCGTGATTCGCGGGCGTAAGGCGGGCGAACTCCAGTTGGCCGTCTCCGGCCGTGGACACACGCACAACGCCCTCGCCGCGGTGGCGGTCGGCGATATCGTTGGCCTTCCTTTCCCCCAGGTGTGCCAGTCCCTGGCGCGCTTCGAGGGCGTCAAACGGCGCATGGAATACAAAGGATCGGCGGGCGGCGTCACCATCCTCGACGACTACGCCCACCACCCGGCGGAAATTAAATCCACCATCGAGGCCCTGCGCGACCGCTATTCCGGGCGAATCGTCGGCATCTTCCAGCCGCATCTCTTCTCGCGCACTCTCAAACTGCTCGGCGATTTCGGCCAGGCCTTCGTGGGACTCGATAAAATCGTTCTCACCAACATCTACCCCGCTCGCGAAAAACCCATGCCCGGCGTCACCGGCGAAGTCCTGCTCGATCCCGTTCGCTGCAGTGGCGTCGATGCCGCATATATCCATACTCCGTCGGATATCCCCGAGTATTTGGCTCCCGAACTTCGCCGCGGCGATGTCGTCGTGACCTTGGGCGCGGGCGATATCTGGAAAGTCGGCGAAGACCTTCTCCATCGGCTTCAGTCTGGAAAGGAGGAACCAGCGTCATGACCGATCTCCTAACACGCCTGCGGTTGTGGATCGAACACGTCGTCCGAACTCTCTGCCGTCTGTTGATTCTCGGTGTCTCCATTGCCGGGCTGATCCTCCTTCTTTTCGACGGGATCGGCAAGTTCTTCACCTCGTCCGAATTCACCGTCGAAGAAATTACCATCCAGGGAAACCGGCGGGTGACGCAGGATGAAATCCGCGCTTTAACGGCCCTCGCTCCGGGAACCAACATCTGGTTGTTCGATTTGGAAGAATTGGGCAAACGGTTGGAAAACCATCCCTCCATCCGCAGCGCCACGGTGCGCCGCATTCCTCCCCGGCGCATCCATATCGATATTCAGGAACGGGAAACCATCGCGTTCTTCCTGCGCGAGGATGGCTCGTTAATGGGCTTGGATGCGGGCGGCGTCGCGATTCCTCCGCCTCCCTCCTTTCGCCAAAAAACCGCCGCCCAGCCCATCAGCGAAATGGATATTCAAACCCTTCTTTCGTATCCGATCCTGCGTGGCCATTCGAGTATGCCGCAGATCGCCGGAGAACGCGTCACCGATTCTGGCACGCGCGAGGCTTTGTTGTTCCTCGAACGGTTACAGAGTCATTGCCCAGACTTCTTCCGCGAAATCGTGGAAGGCGATGTCAAAGAGGATGGGAATTTCGTCCTGCATCTGCGCCGCCGCATCGGAATCGTGATTCTGCGCGACCTCGCGTCCCTGGATCTGGAGAAAAAAATCAACGCCTTTTGGCGTGTTATGGAAGAAAAAAACCTTCGCGCGGTTTATGTAGATGGCCGTTTCCCCGAAAAGGGATTCGCCGTCCGTGTCGGCGATCCACAGATCGAACGGTGGGAAAGCCTGTATAAACCCCACGAAACCATATGAATAGACCCCGGCTCGCAGGCGGAGGGACGGGAGAGGCGCTCGAAAAAACGCCGAGGAAATCGAATGAGAATCGAGGAGAGTGAATTGTGGAGATGAAACGGTCGCTGGATAGGGACACCATGCTCGCCATCGATATCGGAACCACCAAGATCGCCGCCGTTGTAGCTCGCCGCAACGAACGCAAGGTGATCGAAGTGCTGGGTCATGGAATTCACCCCTGTTCCGGTCTCTCCTCCACCGGCATCGTCGACCTGGAAGAAATCGTCGCCTCGATCTCCAATGCCTGCCGCAAAGCTCATAACCATGTTCCCGACCTGGAAATGCGCCGGGCCGTTATGGCCGTTTCAGGGACTTTCATTCAAAGCCAGAACACCATCGGCTCCCTGGTGCTCTCCCGCCACGGCCGCGCCGTCACCCAGGAAGATATCGATCAAAGCATCAAGGCCGCCATCGTTCGTGCTGTCCCCAAGGACTTCGAGGTGATTCACCCCATCCCCCGCTGGTTCCGCCTGGACGAAACCCCGCTCATCCGCGATCCCCTGGGCATGGTGGGCAGTGTCCTCGAAGTGGACGTGCATCTGATCATCGGGCGGGAATCGATCCTCAAAAACCTGCGGCGTTGCGTCGTCAAGGCCGGGTACAACGTGGAGGAACTGGCTTATCAGCCCATCGCTTCCAGCCTTTCCGTCCTGGGCGAAGAAGAAAAAAATATCGGCGTCGCCCTGGTGGACGTCGGCGGCGAAACCACCTCGATACTGGTCTTCTACGAGGGCAGCATCTACCACAGCGAAACCATCGGCATCGGCGGCGAGGATATTACCCGCGATATCAATCACTACTTCCAAACGCCCCTCGAAAACGCCGAAAAACTCAAAAAATACTCCGGCTCGGCCTGGCTCGAGTCGGTCAATCCCGAAGACACCCTCGAAGTGGTTCGTTTCAAGAATCGCCGCACCATTCTGGTCAAGAAACGCCGTCTCTGCGAAATCATCGAGGCGCGTGTCGAACAGATCGCCGACGAAGTGATTCGCAACCTCCGCTCCCGCGATCTGTTGGGCATGATTTACGGCGGCGTCGTCCTCACCGGCGGCTCTTCCATGCTGGACGGCATTCGGGAAAAAACGCAATCCATTTTCGAACGCGATACGTTGATCGGTTACCCCAACGGCGTCGTCGGTCACGAGGAAGTGGTGGGCAGTCCCGGTTTCGCTACAGTGATTGGACTTCTCCATTACGGATTCGAACGCCGGGACGCCCATGCGGCGGTTTATGGCCCCGGTCTGGCCGGGTGGTTGAAACGCGCCAAACGCTGGGCGCAGGACACGTTCTAGGAGAGGGGCTCTCGAACC
>CAZFOX010000547.1:0-4116 GCA_964520565.1 uncultured bacterium
TCAACTATTTTTTATTATGAATGAGTAGAAAAGGTATAAATATCGCAATCGCAATCGGTTGCGCTGGTATAATAATTTCTAATTCACGCATGATTTACAAGGAAAATGTACGAATCGATAGTTTTATCGCCAATCCCTCATTTTGCCGGCATGGGATGGCGCGAGGTTTATCGATTATAATCCATATGCCCGGCTCTTACTGTTATGGTGTACTATAACATATTAACAGTTGTTTTTGAAGAAAAATGGGATTTTTGCCGTTTGTACATTACGGTACCCTCCTATATAAAGGATATCGTCCGGCTAATTGATTGTATAATCGGGAGATTGCGGTTATAAGGAAGGTTTTAGTTAGCTACACTGCTGGTTTGGGTTCACCCTACTTGGCTGCCGTGGCGGAAACGTAAGATCAAGCGCTTCCCGTTCAGTACTTAAACTGACACAATCCCTTTTCGCGCTTATTCTCTCCATTGGATTATCGTGCGGTTCAGTGACGGTACGAAACAGATAAAAGCGCGCGATCCAGGAAGATCAGCGCGCTCATTATCGGAATCGTCAATTTGGTTCTTACCGTCCATTCCCTTTCTTACGGCATAGCGGTTTGTTTATTCGGCGAAGATCTCGATGCCGTTGATCGCAGGATTTTGTATGTTCGGTGTAAACGTAATCCTCAGTGTGCCGTCGGTTACCTCAACGCCTTTATACTCGCGCAGGATCGCCTTATATGGCCCACCGGCTTCCTTATAAATATCGAAATCCTTCTCCGGCTCCTGGCCCTGCACGGCAAACGAATACACCCGCTCACCGGCGCCGGTAATACCCGTGTAGGTCTCGGCAAAGTGCAGACGGACGGTGTACTTGCCATTGGGGAGATTGAACTCATACGCGCTCATGCTGTACCGTTCCGTCCGGAATATTTGTGGAAACGCGACATCGGGAACTTCATATTGCTCGTACCGTTCGATGGTCATTCCATCCGGCGGTTTCAGCGAGGCACCGGGAGCCTTGACTTCGTCGGGCAGCCAGAGGTCGCCATTCTTGTCGGTGTAGGGTTGATCGGCCCCGCATGCCACCCGGATCACCAGTTTGGTTTGGGCTGAGGGTGTAGACGACGCCGATGCATCCTCCTTAAAAATGTGTTGGGCGAAGAGATAGAGATTGTTGGCCCATTCGGTATCGTCGTGAGCATTGCCATCCACGTGCCAGACGTGAGGTACGTTGTTTTCCTTGAGGTATTGATGAACGCCCTGGCTGACGCGGATCAAACCATCCTTATTGCCGCAGGCGATCCACAGCATTTTCAATTTATCCTTGGCGGCCGCCGGATCGGGCAGGAATTCGACGTCGGTGTACATCCCGCCGAATTTGTTGGTATTGGGGGCGGAGGAGAATCCACCGACATAGGCAAATGTATCGATATGATACAGGCCGATATTCAAAGACTGGCCGCCGCCCATCGAAAGACCGGCTAAGGCGCGATGTTCGCGGTCGGCATAGACGGAATAATGCGACTCAACGTAAGGGATGATGTCTTGAAGCAAGTCGTTCTCAAACAATTTTCCATAGCCTTCAAAGCGGCCTCTTCCCCCTCCGGGGCCGCCCGGACCTGAGAGTCCTTCGGACTTGGGATTGTCCACCGTCATTTTGGCATCGCAGTTGGGGAACACCATAAGCATTGGTTTGATCTTGCCATCAGCCAGCAGGTTATCGATGACATTATCCGCTTTACACCATTGCGGCCACTGGCGATTGTCGGCGCCGATACCGTGCAGTAGGTAAAGCACCGGATATTGGCGGTCGGTTGAATAACCGGGCGGCGTGTAGACAAGCATCTCCCGGCGCGCTCCAACTGTCTTGGAATCATACTGAACCGTTTTCATCTCGCCGTGGAGAACTTCATCTCGCCGGGTTCTGAATCCCGCGGGTGGATCCTCGAAGGCTGGTTTATCGTCTGGACCCAATTCGATTGGTCCTCCAAATCCACCTCGTCCTCTGTCACTGCGGGCGCTTTCCGTATTCGAGTTATTGCTCTCAGAAGACGATGCTGCGGATGACTCTGAAGGTTTGCCTGTATTTTCTTTGAATGCCAGTTGTGCAAACTCGCGCAAACTGCGCCGCCAGCTCTGGAACTCGTGGGCTGTATCCGGGGAGACGTAGAAGACGCTGTTGATACCGGCTTGTTTTAATGCTTCTGTGTTTGCCTTGGAATCTCCGCCGAATCCGCGACGTTCTCCGCCGAGTTCCCGGCTGCCGTAACTGACGAATACCAGTTTCACTTTTTCCTGGAAACCGGGTGTGTTGTTGACATCCTCCATCGATATGGATCCGCCGCTGAACAGACCAATGTGGGAGAACTTATCGAGATTCTTCAGGGTGATCGATTTTGTCTCCATTCCACCCATGGACAAACCGGCCATACCGCGATGGGACTGATCGGAGAGTGTGCGGAAGTGGGAATCGACGTATGGGATTAACTCGTCGATGAGAACTGTCTGGAACGGCTCGATTTTAAAATTCCGGAGACCGCCGAACCGAACCTCGTTGGTCATGCCGTAAGTCATTACGATGAGGAATGGCTCGATCTTCCCTTCGGCAATCAGGTTGTCCATGATCAGATTGGCGTGTCCCTGATTGCTCCAGGCGGTTTCATCCTCGCCCCAGCCGTGCTGCAGATACAGCACCGGATATCGTTTGGTCGGGTCCTTGTCATAGTCTGGCGGCGTGTAGACAAAAGCGCGGCGAGAAGTATTGGTGCTCTCGGAGGGAAAGAGAATCTGCTGCACGTGGCCGTGGGGCACGTTCTTCAGAGCGTAGAAATCTTGATCGTGAGCGGGGATTTCGATTCCACTCTCCCACCGGGTAGAGCCGTAGAAGTTCAAGGCGCCGGGATCGTTAAATGTTCCCCCATCTATTGTGAGATGGTAGTAGTGAAAGCCTTCATCCAACGGTTCGGTGACGCCGGTCCACATCCCGTCATCGCCTTTGGTCAGGGCCGTTTTGCGTATGCTTACGATAACGCTTTCGGCGGTCGGAGCGTAAATGCGAAATCTAGCCCGTCTCTCGGAGTTAACCTGCGGGTATTCCTGGCCGGGTTGATTCAAGGTCGAAGGTTTGAAATCTTCGATCGCCGCCTGCGAAGGGGTTTGCGCCAAGCACATCGGCCCCCAGAAAATAATAAGGATCAACGCCATATTACACACAGCCGTTTTCATCAGGGATCTCCTTTTAAATGATACGCCTTGTAATCGTGCTGAAATTCATGAACGTTCCAACGTTTTGATCCCGGTCTTTGATGTGTCATGAATTCGATCAATCCATAGAGTACCACATCGAAAAAGACGAATGCTAGATAAAAAGGGGGTAATACAGTAAAATTTTTCATCTCCCTGACCTGGTGCTTTGGTTTACTGTGATTTCTGTGTCACCCGCCGGGCTAGTGTGACCCCTGTAGCGACCAAGCATCTTTGCAGGCAGATTGTTTGGGGGAGTGTACGGCCTGGGTTTGCGATTTTGATCTGGAAGATGTTCGGGGATGCACTTCGCTTGGTTCATCGCGAGGGATACGATCCCCCGACGGTTTCAATCGCGCATTGACCGGCTACACGGACGGTTGATTGATTTGATGCTGATTCAATCCTCAGACCGGGATGTCAAACGAATCGCGGCGCGCCTGATGACGGTTTACTGAACCCTTAAACGCCGCGGCTACAATCCCGCCGACACCGTGGTGGACGCCTTGAAAACAAGCATTCGTATCGGTCACCTGCCTTCATTGTCTCCTCCGCTGGCTCGTTGCGGAAACCTTCTATATATAGGATATCGTCCGGCTAATTGGTCGAATAATTGGGTGAATTGCGGTTATAAGAAAGGTTTTTGATCGGGGATGGGCGTATTGATAGGGGGAGTGCATTCCCATTTCTTGAGAGAAGACCGTTTCATGATCTTGCAGTTTCGTTCAGATAGTCGTAGTATAAAACCGGGTTGGGTAAAGGAAATGGCAACGTGGTGTCGCGGCCTGAGTACAAGTCGAAGGATTAAGAAAGCAGGGAGATGTGAGGCTCTCACCCTGCTGTTTCTCTATCACACAGTCTGCCGGATTGGCAGGAAAGCGATAAA
>CAZFOX010000548.1:0-4109 GCA_964520565.1 uncultured bacterium
TATCCCCCTCCCCTCCTTGAACTTATCCTCGTTTGGGCTCTGGAAGATCCGTTATTATGATCGATCTGGTAACTCTCGATGGCCGTGCCCAAGGCGTTCAGGTCGGCTTCCGCTTTGGCGGTTCGAACTTTGATAAGAGAATTCAGGTAATTCGGCAAAGCAATTCCAGCCAGGATTCCGATAATCGCCACGGTCACCAATAATTCGACCAAAGTAAACGATCTTGTTTTCATGGATACCATTTTATATCTCATTACTAAGTCTTTCATAGGAATCTCTCACAAAATTCCGGATATTCAATCACCGACATCGATCGTAAATATTATTGTCGATTTTTCATAGACTGGTTGGCAGATGCCCAGTTCCTGTATTACATTACGATACGGTTGAATTGGTTATTTCATGGTCTGGAACAGATATCCGGAATTGTTGGAAACGGAGAATGGGGATGGTACGGCTGATTGGTATAAAGTCTTCCGCTTTTACGCTAACCGAACTGCTGGTGGTAGTTGCCATTATCTCGATCCTGGCATCCATTGCCCTGCCCAATTTCTTTCAGGCGCAGGTCAAAGCCAAAGTTACCCGCTGCCAGGCCGATATGCGCACCATTTCAGTAGCTTTGGAAGTCTACCATGTCGATCACAATACCTACCCCCCCTGGACGCAAAACCTGGTCGAATCGCACGACGACCGTCATCCCAACCAGATTCGTTATTACCGCTTGACGACTCCTACCGCTTATATGACGGAAATTCCCCGCGATCCCTTTGCGACTTATGCCAATCAAGAGGATTACGAGTGGTGGGGATGGGCGTACGATTACGTCGATTCGTTCGATCCCAAGAACGGTATGGTCGATCCGCACGCCTGGGGACATGTCTGGCGTATCAACAGTTGGGGGCCGGATAACACCAACGGATACGCTGGACGTTACATTGGCTGTATCCAGGGACGTCCGGAATTTCTTTACTGCCCGACCAATGGTCTTTCGAGCAAAGGCGACATTCTTCGGGTTGGTGAAAAAGGCGGCCCCTATCTCGACCGCTATTGCCCAATCGCCAATGGGGATTAATTCATCATGAAATATCTAATTAATTTCGCTTTGATTCTTCTCATTCTGGTGGTCGTTGGAAATACCATCAAGAGGATTCAGGATAATAAACGTGCCCAGGAAGAAGCGGCAAAACAGGCTGCTTCCGATCCTAATAAACCCGATCAATTTACCGATGAACAGTGGGAATTAATCAAACAGGCTAACACGGTTCCCAAAGATTACACACCAGTTCCGACCATGACCGGCTCTGCCAGCCGGATCGTGACCGGTGATGCTGTATACAAATACCTGGCCTATATTCCGCACGGATACGATGACCAGGAAAACCAGGAGCGGCGATACCCGCTTATCGTGTTTCTTCATGGACAGAACGGCAAGGGGAGCGATCCACGAAAATTGTACAGCCAAAGTCCAATCCAAGAATTACAAAGCCGCGAAGACCCCAATTTCATCATGGTTGCTCCCCTCTGTCCCGAAGGGGGAGGCTGGGTCAGTCTGGGATTGAACAAATGCCTCGACCAGATCATCGGTCGTTTTCGCGTGGATACCGATCGGCTCTATCTCACCGGTATCAGTATGGGAGGTCATGGAACCTGGTCGTGGGCACAGGAATTCCCTAACCGTTTCGCCGCTATTGCCCCTGTCTGCGGCTCGGGAAGCCCGGCGAAAGCCAAACTTCGGCTTCGGCATTTACCCATTTGGATATTTCACGGCGCTCAGGATGATGTGGTTCCCGTAGAGAGGGCGTATTCCATGATCCGCGCACTGGAATCCGTGCATGGCAACGTTCGATCTAACATTTTCCCCGATCAGGGGCACAACATCTTCGGGATATATCAACGTCCCGAACTCTACGTCTGGTTTCTAACCCATAGCAAAGATCCCAAGAAAAGCCTTCTGTATCAAGCACCCGAAGGAACGGTTTCCTCAGCCACAGACGTTGTTGATACGGCCACGATTCCCTGAAGGCCATCTCGTGCACTTTTGGGGTAACTATTAGAAAATATACGATAATGGCAATAAAGAAGGGCGCACCATTGTACGCCCTTCTCTTCCTTATCGGTTGAATGAAAACATCGTTATTTGATATATTCATTCAGCATATTCTCCAACATCTCCTGCCTGCCGCTTTGTACGGTCGGTTCGCCATTCTTTAACGTGTATTCTTCCAATTCCTCGAATCCAACCTTGCCGCTTTCGATCTTCTTGCCCAGGTCTTTATCCCAACCAGCGTATCGTTCCTTGATAAAACTGTCAAAAACCTTGTCCTTGATCAGTTGTGCGGCGATTTTCAATCCACGCGCGAAGGCATCCATCGCGCCGATATGAGCATGGAACAGATCGACCGGATCGATAGATTGCCGCCGTACTTTGGCATCAAAGTTTAATCCGCCGGTGGTGAATCCACCCCCTTTCAGGATGATATACATGGCGAGTGCCGTATCGTAGATATCGGTGGGAAACTGATCTGTATCCCATCCTAGCAAGAGGTCACCTCGATTAGCGTCAACAGAACCTAGGATTCCATTGGCTACACAAAATGCTAATTCGTGATGGAAAGTATGTCCTGCCAGCGTCGCGTGATTGGCTTCAATATTCAGTTTAAAAGAATCCACCAAACCGTATTTCTGTAGAAAAGCATAACAATTACCTGCGTCGAAATCGTACTGGTGTTTCGTGGGTTCTTTCGGTTTGGGTTCGATATAAAACTGACCTTTAAAACCGATCTTTTTCTTATAATCCACCGCCATATTCATGAATGTGCCCAGGTGATCCAGTTCGCGTTTCAGGTCGGTGTTGAGTAGTGTCTCATAGCCTTCTCGCCCTCCCCAGAAGACATATCCTTCACCACCCAGTTCCTGCGTCACTTCCATTGCCTTCTTCACCTGGCTGGCGGCATAAGCGAAGACTGCTGGAGAAGGATTCGTGCTTGCACCGGCCAGGAAACGGCGATGGGAGAACATATTCGTGGTTCCCCAAAGCAACTTGAGGCCGGTCTCTTTTTGCTTTTTCTTGGCTAATGCGACTATGCGATCCAGGCGCTTGTTGGTTTCCGCCAGATTATCGGCTTCCGGTGCGATATCCCGGTCGTGAAAACACCAATAAGAGACGCCCAATTTGGTAAAGAATTCGAACGCTGCATCCAGTGTCATCTCCGCCACCTTCATCGGATCGTCCGAATTGTTGTATTCGCGAATCATGGTATCCGGGCCGAATGGATCGCGTCCCAGACCCTTGAATGTGTGCCAATAACAAACGGCGAACCGCAGATGGTTCGCCATCGTTTTACCCATCACCTTTTCACTGGGATTATAATGTTTGAATGCAAGGGGATTCTTGGAATCGGGTCCTTCGTATTGAATCTTTTTTACGCCCGGGAAAAATTCAACCATGATACAACTCCTCTCTATGCTCTATAGATAGAAATTATTCTTTTCTTCAAATATCCCCACATTTTACCAATATAACTATGGAGAAAAAAAATATTTCGTCAAGTAATCCACCGAGGCTCACGGTTCGAATCCATAAAAAAACGATTACAATATTTTTTCGACAATTCATTACCGGAAAAAGAAATGTTTTATTCACCATGAACGGATACCCATGAATCTACCTAAATCCGAACCCTTTAGCCGGGGAGAGACGATCGATGGCCGATACCGCGTGGACGATACCAAGCGCGGTAACATGGGCGTTGTTTATCTTTGTACGGATGTCAAGAAGAACGATCCCATCGCTATCAAGACATTCGATAGCCGCTTTCTACACACCGAGGCCGGCCTGCGGAATTTTCTCAATGAAGCGTCTACCTGGATTCAACTGGAGCGGCATCCGAATATTGTGGAAGCCCGTTCCTTAAAAATGATCGATGGCCACCCTTATCTCTTCCTGGAACGGGTGATAGCCGACAATCCTCGTGGGGCCACTCTGAAGGACCTTTTTTTCACCCAAACTCTCGATGACCGCCGCATGATTCAGATTGCCATTCATATCTGCGACGGCATGATTCATGCCCTGAATGTATTTCCCAATCTGGTACACCGCGATTTGAAAT
>CAZFOX010000549.1:0-4102 GCA_964520565.1 uncultured bacterium
GTATTTCCATTTCCATCCACGGGCGAGATTACCCAATCGGCCGATTCGGTCGTCATCCATATTCGTACCGGTGTTTCCCGAATTGTAACCAGTGCATTCCCGGTATTCTCTATTCGATATGAATTTTCCGATACGGGAATGGAACGAAAATCTTGATGCCGTGCCTGCGAAACAACCGTCATCCACAATTCTTTACTCCGATTGACCGGTTTATTGTCCAGGCTATTGATACTTACCACGGCGAATTCTTCCTCGCTTCGAACATCAACATATTCCAATTCCCCCCAACGTATCAGATTTATCCGGCCAATGAAGGCCTGGCAAATGGGAGAATCGATCAAAACCAATCCCCGTTGAGAATCGCGGCGTAATCCGGCCTTGGGTTCGAGATCGAGGAGAAACGGTGTGATATCTTCGGGCTGCGTTGGGGCAAAAATCGATTTACCGGACGCGCGAGTTCCTACTTTGACCGAGACGCGCCGGGTGTCGACAAGATGGGTCGTTCGGCAAATGACCGGAGTAATGGGATTGTCTTGAAACAATTGACTCTCCGCCACAGCCATGATGGCCGATTGGCGCGCCGAGGGGACCCCATTTCTGTGGAAGAGCAAAGCGGCAGCTGGCATCAGACCCCAAAAACAGGGATCGTTATACGATTCCAAAGGAGCGCTGCTGGATTCCATTTCAGATTCGAAGAAAGAACAGTAATTGGATGAAATACATCCCTGCCAGTCTTGAAAACCGGCCATCGCCGACATCCAGAGGGGCATTTCCGCCCGAAACGTGCAAGGCCAGGGTTCTCCCCACTTGGAAACAATGAAAGGTTTATTTTCGATCCGGCAAAAGGCCAAATCCGAAAACATATTTCCTTCCCGGGATAACTCGGTATCGGTCATTCGGCGATCGGTATAGACATCCATCACAGTGGCGGGAAGATTCCAAGAACCTTCTGTATGAACGAAATCCAGTGCGGAGGCGATCGGGTAATCGCCCAGTGAAAGAATCGCATTCGTCGAACCTATTGCAGCCTTAACGCTGAAGCCGCGGAGGAAATTAAAAAAGCCGGTAATCGTATCTCCCATCATCCGGGCGAGGAATCGTTGCATATCGGCCGAGGGCTTTTTCCAGTCAAAGAGTAAGGCTTTATCTTCCCCCTGTTCTGTCTGGTAGCGATTCCAGGAATCGAAAAAACGGCCCGCATAGGGCTGCAAGCGCGGTTGATCCAGTATCAGATTGTTATCGTGAAACAACTCACTTAGAACGATGGAAGGAGAGTCACGATATTGCCTACCCGTATACCGGTTTCGATGGCTCCATAACGCTTGTAAGTATTGCTGGTACAAGCGTTGTAATTCGGGATCGATATAAATATACCCCTTCCATCCCGGTGGAAGCAGGTTCCCCGACTCAATTCCCTCTCCCGAGCGTAGCCTCCGTGCGGATAGTCCATCCAACCAGGCATAGATTCCCCGGCTTTCCAGCTGATAGAGAAAATAATCCAACCGGTCCATTGCCTGGGGATTGAGTAATTCTTTTTTTTCCTCATCCCGGGAAAACATATTGGGTTCGGCCCAATCCGCATCCAACTGATGGAAACGAACCAGGTTGATTCCGAAGCGGTATAAGCGTTCCGCAATGGCGGGAGATCGATCCGGCGGAGGAAAACATCCCGAACCGGTCAGAGTGGTTCCCCAAATCCGAAATTCCGTTCCATCTTCAAAAACAAATTGGTTTCTTTGTACTCCTAAAAAACCATGCTTCCCCGCCGGAGGATCGAGTAAAAAGGAGAGGTTGACCGGCGCTCGATCCCATTTCATCAAAAAGGGATGCCAGGTTTCCGCCTGGACGGTTTGCGCGGTCAGGAGAAGAAAAAGTAACCTCCAATAGATATCAACCATATTCGGGAGAACGATTCATTTCGTGGTTCGGTTTCAAATCGCAACTTTTTTTTCATCATTCACACAAGGATTTACGTCGTTGTTTCTCTATGTATTGTAGATCGGGAATTCATTTTGCATGAGATGAAGACGAAGAATGAAAACCGGCCTGTGGTGCTATGGCTGCCCGGCAGAGCATGATAAACTGAATCCAGGAATTGCACCGGATACGTCCAAGGAGAAAACGGCTTTGAAGAAATCGACCACCCTACAGTACGCACCTCATGGCCGACGGTTGAATCCCGCCGAATTGGAAATCGATCTTTTTTGCAAAGGAATTCGCATTCACGAATCCTGCGATCTGGAAAAAGATGCCCGCACGTTTGCCCGCGCCCGCGCCGGACTGGGCAGCGGTTTGGAACTGGTGATCCCCGGAAAAAGGAATATCTGGTTGAACGCGCCTGTCAAGGAAGCGTTTGCCGCATACAGCCCATATGAGTTGCGGTATGAAGAGGGGAAATACATCGTTCTGCACACGAAAGATAATGAAAAATACGACGTGATCCTGCCACCTGCACCGGATTGGTATTCTCGAAAAACCTCCACTGGAGTTGTCATGCGGGAAATCGGCGTCCTGCAGGGAACCTATCTGGGAATCTACCTGGGTAAAGCTTGCGCCTTTTGGAATAGCGATCCCCGCGAAAATTGCCAGTTCTGTATCACCGGCCTGAACGTTGGAAGCCCAGGCGGCGACAAAGCCGAAAAAACTGTAGAAGAAGTTGTGGAAGTATCCAAAGTCGCCAAAGAAGAATCTGAAGTAACCTTCACCCATTTCAACACCGGATATCAACTGGGCAAGGGATTGGAAATATGCGCTCCCTTCGTCAAAGCCATCAAGGAACGGGTCGGTAATCTGGTTGGCGTTCAGGCGATCCCCCAAAAAGAACTCTGGAAATATGATTGGATGATCGAATTAGGAACCGATCATTTTTCCTTCTGCTACGAACTGCATAACAAAGAATACTTTCAACGTTACCTGCCGGGCAAAACCAAACACATTGGCCAGGAAACATTCTTCCGGGCCATGGAATATACATCGAAACTGCTGGGCAAAGGGCGCGTTTCCGGAGAGATCATCGCCGGGATCGAACCCATTGAAGATACCCTCAAAGCCATCGATTATATTTGCAGCGTGGGCGCTTTCCCCACCGTATGCATATTCCGTCCCGTTCAGGGTGCCGTCATGGAAGAGTGGCCGTCACCCTCCTATGAAGATATGGTGAGAGTTTTCCGCTGCGTGTATGAATCCTGCATGAAATACGGCGTGCCCGTCGGTCTGGTTCCCAACATTGAAGTCAGCCTGGTCGTTCAGCCGACCGACGCCGAATTTCTGGTAGAGCCTTCGATGTCTTATTACTTGTATAAAACGAAACTGGCTTTGATGAAACCCGTGGCACGATATCTTTTCCGAAGACAATTGATACCGCGACAGATTCCCGTGAATGCCGATCAGTGTCCCCCCGGGCCGAAATCATAAAAAGAAAGTCCGGCGCTTTTCTCCGATTGAATGGGAAAGGATCCCGATGATGCCCGAATCCAAAATCCGTAATCGCGTGGCCGTTCTGATCGTCCAGGACGATAAAATCCTGCTCGTTCAGCATGAAAAATACGGGAAGAAATACTGGCTGGTTCCCGGCGGAGGCGTTGAATACGGCGAAACGTTAATCGAAGCTGCACGTCGCGAACTCAAGGAGGAATGCAGCCTGAACGTACGAATCGGCGACCTCTTGTTCGTTTCAGAAACCATCCCCCCCGACCGCCACCGCCATGTCATCAATTATTATCTGGAAGGTGAAATCGTGAGCGGGGAAATGAGCGTGAATCCCGATGCGATTTTACGCGACGCGCAATGGCATCCAATTGAAGATCTGCCCCACTTGATCCTCTTCCCCCCGACGGCGCGCGAGATTCTCGATTGGGCACAAAGCAAAACCATCCACAACCGTTCTCTCGGCAATCGTTGGAAATAGGATCTTTTTCGCTGGATTTGCCCTCCAGGCGGTACAATAACGTCATTCATTTCTCTCGCCCGTTAATGCAGGGGATTTGGGAGGAATGGAAGTTCCCTGCATTGGAACAGCAGGATCGTCGGCGTTTTTTGTTTCCTGGGATTTATAAATGGCGGCCAATAATTCGGTGCATTCCTGCGGTGTGATTTTTCCTTC
>CAZFOX010000550.1:0-4101 GCA_964520565.1 uncultured bacterium
AACTGACTCTAAATGCTATCGAGGTGTATCATCAGTTCGTTGGTTTGGAATGTTTTAAATTTCTTCACATGCCCTGCCCGGATAAACAATTTGTTTCTCTGGCTTTTAACCAGGTTTTTGTTCCGAATTACATTCAAGTGGAACGCACCGATCAATATATGATGGCGCGGCTCTTTGGCGATGGTTCCGGCAATGTGTATCGGGGGATCGAAAATGGAAATTTTGATTACCGGGGAGAGGATTTCAATCGGTATCGTTCCAATTACGAAAAACAAACCAACGAACGGGAAGGCGATTATTCAGATATAGTTCGATTGTGCCATACCTTTTCCAATACCAGCGACGAAGAGTTTGTCGAAGCCCTTGGCAGGGAAATCAATATTCAGCAATGGATTCGTTGGTTTGCCATCAAGGAAATCATAAACGACCGGGAGGGGGGTATTTATCTGGATCGGGGAGATGATTATTACATCTATCACAATCCCCTGGATGGATTGTTTTACCTTTTGCCCTGGGATTTGGATACCGTTCTAGTGACTCCCATCGATTCCATCCATCAACATCGAATACCCGCAATTCAACGGTTATTGCGCCATCCCGATTTGGCGCGTTTTTATTACGCCGAGTTGTATAACATTTTGGAAAATGAATTGACACAGCCAGTAATGGATTCCATCATCGAACGGACTGCACCGGCGGCTACTGAAAAAAAAATTGAAGAAATGAAAAGGAATTCGCGCGATATTCGTGCGTATATCTACGCATCCATTCCACGCACTCTTTCGATTCAACCCAGTGAGGAAATTGTTAAAACATTGATTTTAGAATCGGATATCTGGCGCTTTTACCGGGGAATCTCTCCTCTGTCTTCCGAATGGAACCAGACGGGATTCGACGATTCCGGGTGGGAAAGCGGCCCCGGTGGATTTGGATATGCCGATAACGACGACCGGACTGTGTTAGAAGATATGGAAGGGAATTACAGTACGGTGTTTATCCGCAAAACGTTTTCGGTTTCCGATCCTTCCAATTTGGGAAAATTGGTTTTGACGGCCTTGGTGGATGATGGATTCGTCGCCTATATCAATGGCGTCGAAGTGGCGAGATATAACGTTTCGGGAAATCCCGAATACGACTCCTTTGCCGAGGATAGCAGTGAAGCCAGCAATCCACAGGTTTATGAAATTCCCGATCCCGCGGATTTCCTCAAAGCGGGTGACAATGTTTTGGCTGTTGTAGGTTTGAACAACTCCCTAAACAGTTCCGATTTATCCCTGGCTATCCGATTGGAGGGCGTTTTTCTACAAAGTGAAGTGACTAAATTACAGGGTTTGGCAGATGCTATCCACACGCGGTGGATTCGCGTGAATGGAATTCTGGCCGATTTTCAACCCTGGCTGGCTAGTTGGTCTCATGCCATCGAGTTAAAACCGGGACGCAACCTATTCACGATCGAAGCCTTGGATGCTGCCGGTCAGGTTTTGGAAACCACCCGCACGGCTCTTTATTACGGCCAGCGGCCTCCATCCGATGGCCGGGAGACAATCGGGGATGAAGTATGGAAAGTCCAGGACAATCCAATTCTTGTCAGTCAAACTATTATCGTTCATCCTAGCGACACTTTGACAATTCAACCCGGAGTGATCGTCCAACTGGGAGCATCGGCTGGTATTGTCGTTTATGGAACCCTTACCGTGGCGGGAAATCCAGATGCGCCGGTGAAGTTTCTTGCCCAGGAGAGTGAACGGAAGTGGGGTGCAATTGTAACCGATAAGTCGGTTGGCCGTATCACGATTCGAAATGCCAACTTGACTCAAAGTGGTGCTTTTGAATTTCGAGGAAAACAATACGCCGCGGCAATCCATATCAACGGTAGTACAGTGGATATTCTGGATTCTCAGATAACAGTGGACGGTGCGGGAATCGAGGCGCAAAATTCATTCCTTACTATTCGGAATAATCATTTTTCTCATATGGGAGAGATGGTGCACTGCAATCAGTGTTGGGCGACGATCGAAAATAATATTTTCGAACATACGATCGGTTATAGCGACGCCATCGATTTTGATGGCGAACTCGGTTCTGGATCGCTAATCCGCGGCAATCGGTTTATCGGATCGGAAGACGATGCGATCGACATGGGAAATTCGTCTCCCCGCATCGAAGGAAATTGGATCGAGAACTGCTTCAATAAAGGAATATCTCTGGAAGGAATCAGTAAACCGAGCGTGGTCAATAATGTAATTGTTGGTTGCGATATCGGAATCGCTGTTAAAGATCGCTGTACGGCTCGGATTGCCCATAACACTATCGTTCGGTGTACTGCAGGCATTTCTGTTTTTGAAAAAATTGCCGGGCAGGGAGGGGGACAGGCGGAAATCGTTAACAGTGTCATCTGGAATACGAAAAACAGCCTGTTGGTTGACCGATTATCGTCCGCCCTGGTTCGAGGCTCCGATCTGATGCAGTTGCCGGAAGAGTATCAAGCGGCCAACATTTCTTCCGATCCCCTATTTACCGATTCCA
The DNA here is from genome assembly GCA_964520565.1 of uncultured bacterium. Taxonomy (GTDB): domain Bacteria; phylum Hinthialibacterota; class Hinthialibacteria; order Hinthialibacterales; family Hinthialibacteraceae; genus CAZFOX01. The sequence goes on from CAZFOX010000550.1 coordinate 2,527, forward strand.
CTCAGAACAATTTTCTCCCCATCCAAGAATCGCCTTTGATCGATGCGGGAGTAGACACCGATATAAACACCGATTTACTTGGACGATCACGTCCCAAAGGTTCGGCTCCCGATATCGGGGCTTTTGAGGTTCAACAGAATACCTGGGTGGGGGAATGGAATTTATACTGAGCGGACATTAAACAAGCACTTTCTTGTTTCGTGAACCTGTTTACACAAGAAAACGATTTCCCGGACAGCGATTCCATCGAAAGTCATTCATTTCGGTGAACCACTATATTTCTATACCTTTAATTCCACATTACCTATTTTACAATACAGTTCATCGATGAAAAAACGAGTTGGCTAGTTTTCTTTTACTCTCCAATCGATCCAATTTCCATATATGAGGTGATGCCGTGATCATTCAGATGAATCCGAATGCCAGCCAGGAAGAAATCAAAAATGTGGAAGCTTTGATTGAAGAGGCAGGTTACTCCGTTCATCCGATTTATGGGACGAATCTAACCGTTCTGGCGGCGGTTGGCGACGAGCGGGGCAAAGTGGGGCTTTCCGACAGGCTCGTAAGCCAACCAGGCGTCGATAAAGTCGAGTTTATTCTTCCTCCCTATAAACTGGTGGCAAGAGAAGTGCAAAAAGGGATTGTACGCCCTAATTCCGTAATCCGATTTGAATTTGAATGGAAGGGAGGGAAAAAACAGATCACGGTTGGCAACTCGGAATTCGTTGTAATGGCTGGTCCCTGCTCGGTTGAAACACGTGAACAGATTCATGAGGCGGCAAGAATCGCTAAACAATATGGAGCTACCTGCCTTCGCGGTGGAGCTTTTAAGCCGCGTACCTCTCCCTACAGCTTTCAGGGATTGGAAGAGGAAGGTTTAAAGTTAATGGCCGAAGCGCGTTATGAATACGGGCTGGCCGTGGTGACTGAATTAATGGATGCTCATCACCTGGAACTTGTGGAAAAATATGCGGATTTAATCCAGATCGGCGCTCGTAACATGCAGAATTTCATGCTTTTAAAGTCACTTGGCGCTACGCGGCGTCCTATATTGTTAAAGCGGGGAATGTCTTCGACTGTCGAGGAATGGTTGATGTCGGCGGAATATATCCTTTCGCAAGGCAACAATCAGGTGATCCTGTGCGAACGGGGTATCCGAACCTTCGAAACCCAATATCGCAATGTCCTCGATCTGAACGCTGTCCCGACTTTACGAAAGTTGACTCATTTACCTATCATTGTCGATCCCAGCCATGGAACGGGTCAAGCCGATTTGGTAATTCCCATGAGTTTGGCAGCGGCGGCGGCTGGGGCATATGGGATCATGGTGGAAATTCATCCCGATCCCTCTCGAGCGTATTCGGATGGGAAACAATCCCTGGATGAAGATAAATTTAAAAAATTGATGGAGAATCTCTCCCCGGTTGTTCGTGCCGTAGGAATGAAGTCGCCTTGGGCGCAGTAAAAGACTGGCCAAAATATTTGATATTCAGGTATCTGCAATTTCTTTCAAAGCTATAAAACTCAAGAGTGCGAAGTTCTCAAGCATTTGACATTTAAGTATAGTAAAAACAA
>CAZFOX010000551.1:0-4098 GCA_964520565.1 uncultured bacterium
CGAATCGGTCATCGATAAAATCGCCAGTATGGCCAAACGAGTGAAGGATAAGGCGGAAGTCGCACAGGTCGCATCTATATCCGCCAATAATGACAGCGAGATCGGCAATCTGATCGCCGATGCCATGGAAAAAGTCGGCCAGGACGGCGTGATCACCGTCGAAGAGGGTTCCGGCCTGGAAATGGCCCTCGATTCCGTGGAAGGCATGCAGTTCGACCGCGGTTACCTATCCCCCTATTTCGTGACGGACACTGAACGTATGGAATGCATTCTGGAGAATCCCTATATCCTGCTGTTTGAAAAGAAAATATCCGTCATGCAGGATCTGATTCCCATCCTGGAACAGGTCGTTCGCCAGGGACGCTCCCTGCTTATCATTGCGGAAGATGTGGAAGGCGAAGCGCTGGCCACACTGGTTGTGAACCGGATTCGCGGCAATCTGAACGCTGCCGCCATCAAAGCCCCCGGATTCGGAGACCGCCGCAAGGCCATGTTGGTCGATATCGGTATCCTGACCGGAGGGACGGTGATTTCGGAAGAATTGGGGATTAAATTGGATCAGGTCACGCTCCGCGACCTGGGAACCGCCAAGAAAGTTGTTATCGACAAAGATTCCGCCACCATCATTGAAGGAGGCGGCAAGCCCAAGGATATCAAGAGCCGCGCCGATCAATTGCGGCAGATGATCGTTGAAACCACATCCGATTACGACCGTGAGAAATATCAGGAACGCCTGGCCAAACTGGCGGGTGGCGTGGCCATTATCCGTGTCGGCGCGGCGACCGAGTCGGAGATGAAGGAAAAGAAAGCTCGCGTGGAGGATGCCTTGCATGCTACACGCGCCGCCATCGAGGAAGGAATCGGACCGGGAGGGGGTGTGGCCCTCTTGCGCGCAAGTGCATCCATCAAGAAAATGGACTTGCAGGGCGACGAGGCGGTCGGCGCTCAGATTTTGTTGCATGCGATTGAATCGCCCTTAAAACAGATCGCCGCCAATGCCGGCGAAAATGGCGATGTGATCGTGCGGGACGTTTTGAAAGAAAAGAACAATGTCGGATACAATGCCCTGAACAATAAGATGGAAGACCTGGTCAAAGCCGGAATCATCGATCCGGCCAAGGTCGTGCGCACAGCCCTGCAAAACGCCGCCAGCATTGCGGGATTGTTGCTGACTACCGAATCGGTCGTTATCGAATTACCCGAGAAAGAGAAACCCAGTGCACCCATGCCTCCCCAATACTGATTTCATTCCTGCCAACGATCAATCCGTCAACAGCCCGTGGAATACCGCGGGCTGTTTTATTTCCCGCCACCCCGGGTGGTTCTGTACGGGATTGGGGATTTTGTTCTGGATATACCGATCTCAGATTTATTCCGGCGATGGAGATCAATTGACCCGCATGGTAACTGCGGGTGTGACGTTCGTTCAGACCGAATTGCTGTCGCAGGCGATTTTTCAGATTGTATATAAAATTTTCTATCCGTTCGGATGGGATGCATTCAGTAGCATCAACCTGGTTTCCTGCTTCGCGGGAGCTGTATCCCTCTGGATATTGATCCGATTCAATACCAACTACGCCGGTGTAAATCCACTTTGGGTTTTAGGCTTGTTTGCCTCGTCTGGATTGATCCTCTTTTGTACTGGTCATACAGAATATTACACGTTGTTTTTGATGACCCAGTTTTATTATGGGTATGCTGGGATCGGCTATTTACGGGGACGGTTTTCCAGCCTGCATGTTTCTTTGGCCTTCTCGCTGGCTGCCTGGATGCACCTGGGGATCATGTTTGCCTTTCCCACGTTATTACTACTGCCCGCACTGCGAAGGCAATGGAAAGATTATTCAGGTATCTTCTGTGGATTAACATTGACTGTCGCAGCGTTCGTATTGAAGGATTTTTCGCAAATTTTTGGGATCAGTGTTCAGGGTCTTTCCCCTTCGAAAAATTTCATTCCTTTCTGGGAAGATCTGAATGGGGAACGTTTTTACCTGATGTTTCAGTGGGGGCATCTGGCAGATTACATCTATGCATGGGCCTCGCGATCGTGGATTTACTGGCCAACGCTTTTTGGGGCTGCCCTGCTATTTGGATGGCGGAGTTTTCTACATCCCGAACGATTGTTTTTATTACTCTATACGCTAGGATTCACATTTTTCACACTGACCTGGCATCCCAATCTGGGCATCCATCAGGATTGGGATTTGTTCGCTTTGGAAGCCGCGCCTTGCCTGCTTCTGTTGATCACCTATCTACCGAACCTGGTGCAATCTCCTTTCCGGCGGATACTCCTGGCAATTCCCATCCTAGCTTCCACGCTGATCCTGTATCACCAGATTATGGTAGAGGCCCGTTTCGGCCAGCGGGGATACGGCAGCGTACGTATCGAAATCAGCGAAAAAATCCCCTGCCAAGTCAATCTGAACGGACATCTAAAACATCTTAATAATCCCGCCATACGGGAAGGAATATACGAAGGACGTCTGCGCAATATCCGGTATATGCGGTCTCATTTGTTTTATCTTCACGTAAGCCCTGACAGAGAGACTCTCTGTTCGCTTCAAGTGGGTCCCGATCAAGGAAAAAGCGGGCCTGACCGATATACGGACGAAAAATACAACCAATGGAGGCGGAGTCTGGAGGAGGGTTTCGAGCAAGAATAACAACAATATACAAATATCCAACTTCTTTCCTCATTACAATGTTGTAAACCAAACTCGCCACCTTTGATTCATTCCTGTTTGGCCGTAAAATGAAAAACCGCCATAATGCGGTTCGATTTATAAAAAGTGCAAATACAAAATCATCTTTTAAGCTTGTTTTGGAGAACCATCAAAGGAGATCGGGTGATGAAACGTTCCTATTTATTAGACCATCTATTAGTCGGGATACTGGTTTTCACTGGAATCGTCTTTACGGGCGGATGCAGCAAGCATGAGAGCGGAACGACTCCCGATAGCAGCGTTACAGATACTACCACATCCAAACGTACCATCGCCGTGATTCCCAAGGGAACCGCCCATATTTTCTGGCAATCCGTGCACGCCGGTGCATTGGCCGCGGGAAAGGAGTTCGGGGTGGAAATCGCCTGGAACGGCCCGCAAACGGAAACCATGAAAGATCAGCAGATCGCCATCACGCAGGATTTCATCACCCGGAAAGTGGATGGAATCGTTCTGGCGCCGCAAGATCAGAATGCTTTGGTGAGCGTCGTCGAGCAGGTAGCCAGCGCACGGATTCCCTGCGTGATATTCGATTCCGGCATCAACACGGATCAATACGTCAGTTTTGTAGCGACCGATAATTACAAAGGCGGCGTCGAAGCGGGTAAGGAATTGGGACGACTCTTAAAGGGGAAAGGTACCTGCATTATTACCAAATGCGACGCAGGAAGCGAATCGACCAATCAACGCGAAAAAGGATTCGAAGACACGCTCGCGGAGGAATTTCCCGAGATTCAAATTCTTGCCTTTCAATACAGCGACAGCAATAAGGATAAAGCCCGTGCAGTAACCGAAGACATGTTGACCGCCAATCCGGCTGTGGATGCGATTTTCGCCTCTAACGAAAGTACGACGCACGGTGCGCTAATGGCGCTTCGCAGTCTCAATCTCGCCGGAAAGAAAACCTTCGTCGGTTTCGATTCGTCTCCCGATCTGATGGATGGACTTAACCAGGGAGAGATTCAAGCCCTCGTCATTCAGAATCCCTATAATATGGGCTATCAGAGCGTCAAAGCCGCTGTGAATTATCTGGACGGAATGGAAGTCGAAAAGCGGATCGACACGGGCGTCTACCTGATAACGCCAGAGAACGTAAACCAACCGGAAATGCAGAAATTGTTAAATCCCGACCTTTCGATTCTGAATGAGAGGTAATCTTGTCCTCGCCACTGCTTGAAATGCGCAATATTCACAAGGCCTTTGGGGCAACGAAGGCCTTGTCTGGAGTGGATCTGACCGTCGAAGCGGGACAGGTTCATATTTTAGTGGGAGAAAACGGCGCGGGGAAAAGCACGCTGATGAAAATCCTCACCGGGGTACATGCACCCGATGAGGGTCAAATCCGTTTTCTCGGTCAACCCTTCGCCGCCACGCA
>CAZFOX010000552.1:0-4094 GCA_964520565.1 uncultured bacterium
CTCGCATGGGGATTAACGGCTCTGGCGGTTGAAGATGTAGTGATTAACGAATTGCACTATAATCCGTACGAAGAAGCACCCACGGAGTTTGTGGAGTTATACAATCCCACCAGCCGCATCATCGATCTGAGCCAGTATTCGTTTACCGACGGCATATTCTTCACTTTCCCGGCGGCGGCCAAAATCAATCCAGGCCAATATATTGTTGTGGTACGTTATCGAAGCGCCGCGGCCTGGAGCGGCGTTACTTATCCCGTATTCGGCCCCTATATCGGGGATCTGGCTGATGGAGGCGAGTTGGTCCGGCTGCGATCCACCGACGGCCGTGTTGTGGATGAGGTACAGTACAACGATGTGCATCCCTGGTCTCGCGGCGCGGATGGATATGGGCCTTCGCTGGAACGGATCAGTCCCGATCTGCCTTCCTCCGATTCGCATACCTGGCGTTCCTCCCTGAAATCCGGAACCAATGCAAGTACCCCCGGCGGGTCTCCCGGTGCGAAAAATACGGTCGATGGAATTCCCCCCAAGCCGACTCTTGTCTCCTGGTCGGTCAATCCGCCTTACCCCACCTCCAAGGATAAACCGCAGATCGATCTGATTCTGGATGGCGCAGAACGGATTGACGGAGTTACCTTAAGAGTGGAAACCGTTCGTGAATCCACCGTGGGAGCGATCAAAACGTATCCCATGGCATTTCAAAAAGCCGAGGGTGACCGTGCTTCTTACCGTGCCGAACTTCTCGCTTTTACGACTCAGACCTTGGTACGTATGTCATTCAATGTTCAACTGACGGGGGGAGGTTCGCTTTCCCTGCCACCCGTTTCCGAACCCCGCCCCTTCGAATCGTTCTATGTCTATGACAATGAGCTTCCTTCTCGGATTCCTCTTCTGTGGTTCTATCCCCGAATTTCCACCAAACTGACTCCCTCGTCCACTTATGTTTCCGGTGTGGTGATCAAACCGGTCACCCTCGATCACGTGCTGGTTTATGATGGCGCCCGGATCGAAGATTCGCGGAACGGACAAAAGATTCGCTTTCTCAAACACGAAGAATATTTGGATAACCGCACGCTGAACGTGATCCCCGAAATGCCCAGCGGCGGAACCACATCCGGCGCGCAGGCTCCCCAGGTGGAGCATATCTCCTTCCGTATCTTTCGGGATTTCGGTGTGTTGGCTCCGATCGCCTACTGGTTCCGCATCATCGAACGGGGGCGGCACACGCAACGAATACTCGTTCAACAACCCAACGAGAATTTTCTGGAGATCAACGGACGCGATCCCTCCGCCAATATATACAAAGTGGCTTACAACGAACCGGGCGGAGTTGCCAAAATGACCAATGTCAACGAGGGTAATGACGATTATACGCAGCTTCTCGCCGCACTCAACCAGACGAATGAATCCAAGCGGAAGGCGGCCGTCTATCGGTATTTGAACGTGGAGGAAGTGATGGCGTATTCGGTAGCCGGTGTGTTGATGAGCAACTGGGATGGATTTTTCAACAATATGTTTCTCTATCACGATCCCTCGTTCGATCAGTGGGAATGCATTCCCTGGGATTTGGACAAGACGTTCGGGTATACCGATTCCGATCCCATGTTCGTGGAAATGCCCTTGAACTATCCGCTGGACGGTTATGCGAGAAAAGAATCCCGCGCACCCGGCCCCATTTCTCGCCCGTTTCATCGCGTCCAGGAACTGCATGAGGAATATATCCTTCGGCTGAGAGACGCGTTGGGTGGATTGTTCTCCCAGGAGCGAATCAACGGCCTGATCGACGAATTGGAGAAATTGCTTTTGGACGATTTGGAACTGGAAGAACAATATACCAAGGCAACCGACACAACCCGCCGCCAGCAGATTATTAATTCATCCGAGGTTCTGCGCCGGTTCGTACGTCTCCGCCACGAATACCTGCGGAGCGTTCTGCCTGTTTCGGTTTCGGATTGGCCATTGCACTAGAAGGGGTGATTTTAGTGGGCAGAAATACGATACCCATCCTTCGAGGTTGGGTGGATTCAAGGGCGTGGGATAAGGCGAGTTGGTGCGCGGGCGTCCTCGCCCGCAGGGGGTTGCAATACGATCCCTCACCCCGGCCCTCTCTCGAGGGGCGAAGGAGAACTGGTTTGAGGGAGATTTCTTACACGATGGGAGCCCCTCCGATACGGACGGCCTGGGTTTCCGCTTCCAGACAGAGACGCGCAGCCAGGAAGGTATGTTCCTGTGGCATGGCGGTTTCGGTTCCATCCAGACAATCGCGGATCAACTGCCCGAAGTAGGGGAAGCCAATCTGCCCGTTCACGGGGAAATGGTATTCCTTTTCCTTGTTGGCCAGAAAGACGTGATCGCCCTGGCGATCCCGCGCGATGTCGAGATATTTACGGATTTCGATGGAACCTTCCGTGCCCATGATAAACATGCGCCCGTCGCCCCATGCCCCCATCCCGGCGGGCGTGAACCAATCCACGCGGAAGTATTGCGTCGCTCCGTTGTCGGCCACCAGCAGGGCGTCGCCGAAATCCTCCAACTCGGGGTATTGGGGATTGTTGTAATTGGCAACCTGGCTGTAGACCACCCGGGCGTCGCGCGCGCCCGCGTAATAGAGGAATTGTTCGATCTGATGGCTGCCGAGATCGCAGAGGATTCCGCCGTATTGCTCTTTGACGAAGAACCAGGGGGGGCGGGTATGCGCGTTCAGGCGATGCGGAGCGATATTGAGAACCTGCAGGACTTTGCCGATCGCGCCGTCCTTAATCAACTGTCCGGCGTACACCGCGCCTTCCACGTGCAGGCGCTCGCTGTAATACACCGCCCAGATGAGGCCGGTTTCACGGACTTTCGCGCGGGCGCCATTTAACTGCTCGAAGGTCGTGAAAGGAGCCTTGTCACAGAAATAATGCTTCCCGCAATCCATCACCTTCAATCCGAAGGGACCGCGTTCCGACGTGATTTTGGCGCTGGCGATCAGATGGATAGATTCGTCTTCGAGAACCTGCGCTTCGGAGGAGGCCTTGCGGGCATGGGGGTAGGTTTTGCAGAAGGCTTCCACCTTGGCCGGATCGGGATCGTATACCCAGACCAATTCCCCTCCAGCTTCGGTCAGGCCGTTGCTCATTCCGTAAATATGGCCGTGATCGAGACCCATGGCGGCGAAGCGAAACTCGCCGGGGCCACAAACCGCCTGGCTTTTCCCCTTGGGGGCGTACATCATGCCGTCCGCTTTTTGCATGAGCTGTCTCCTGGTTCTTTCGGGATGCGGGATGAGAATCGTGCAAATGAATAATCCTGCCGCTTTCACCAGGATACCACAATCCAACCCGTTGTGCAGAAGGATGGAGGGGGGAAGACGGGAAGATTGGCCGGAATTATTATTTCATAACGATTCCGATATTCCGCAAATTTATGCCTATTACAATGAGGAAGGGATGATCATTGGACCTGCGTTTTATTGGGATCGCGAAGGAAATATCGCTGAGTTCGAATTTTTTGCGAAACCGGAACGCAGGGGGTCGTTATGGCCGCCCGATATCCTCATGAAACCCGAGTGAATCTGTTGAAGTCCGATTGGGGGATTCTGATCATTTTGGCGGGTTGAGAGATTGCTTCGCTGCGCTCGCAATGACACAGGAGTCGGAGAGATTAAAAGACAAGTGGTTTTGATGAGTTAGTAAGGCTCGACTCATCCTATCGGCTGTGGCGATTGGCTATGGCGTTTGGCTATGACGGTTTGTGGTGCGTTTTCGGTCTTATTTTTTCTGGTCGCGGCTGGAACCGACGATGATGTTATCGTCGGCGAAGTTTTCAACGGACGCGCTTTTTTCGTAAAAATGTATGGCGTTTTCCCGAACGCCCCGAGCCGTGTAGAAGGGGCTGTCTTTCCCCAGCGGTAATGGAACGGCCCGGCCGGTAGCGGCGGATTGATAAACGGCCATGATTAATTCCAGGGTGTTGCGCCCCTCGCGGCCATCGATTAAAACCGGGCCTCCGGTCTCGATGGCGGTCAGGACGTTGTCGAACTCGCCCTCGTACCATTCATATCGCAGATCGGGAACCGAGTCGTATAACGCATTCAATTCGCTTTCCAGTTC
>CAZFOX010000553.1:0-4084 GCA_964520565.1 uncultured bacterium
TGGCGATGGATCGCCGAAACGGGAGATTATGATCCCTTGGGATGTGGACGCCACCAACATATACCGGACACAATTCGATGGATGGCAACACATCGAAACCGGGGAGGAACATCGTTTCACAACCTGGGTATTCTCTTCGCCGGTTCGTTCGCTCTACGACGTGCAGTTATCGGCTACCCTGGCGCTGGCCAATGGAAAAGGATGGGACAGCGGTGCAATCGAGGCCATTCTGCGAAATACGTCTTACCTGCTCCTTCGGCGCAATCTTTTACGAACCGAGAGCGATTACATCTTTATCTCCGGGGTAGGCTATGGATGGAAGCAGTGGGTGAGCGACGGATTCTGGATGTCGCGCGGACTGGACGATCCGAAATTCGATGTGGAGGCCAACCGGGCGATGTTCTTCGAACGGATCAACTACGAGGAAAACGCGCAGTACTTTTTGATCTGGTCGTATCTGGTCAAGAAAGCGGGGGGTGAACCCGATCCGCGGACCGTGGCGCGCGCCTACCACTTTATCCGCGAACACGAAAGAGACGGTCTTTACATTCCGCCCCGCCTCAAACCCGATCTGGCTTGTTTCAAGACGTATCACGATCAACTGCCTTACGATGACGACGACGCGCCTTCCTCGAATCAGGGATTTCATTGCGGAGCGCTCATGGCGGCCAAGGAGCTGGGTTTCGACGTGACCGAGGACGACATCGAGAAAGCGATTGCCGGTTATCGTATGATGTTCAACGAATCGGGTGGCTATTTTGCCACCAGTTTGAAACAGCAGGAACATATCGGCCAGGACAGTCTTTATGGGGAAGTACTGACTTATGCGGTATTCGGCAGGAAACTTCTGCCGGACGAGATGGTGCGGCAGCATCTGGAAACCACAATGCGCATTCAATCGCCGTATGGAATGCGGGTGATATCCAAAGCCAACGGCGATCTGTTGGATGGACACAGCGGCGTTTATGTTTTCGGGGGATCCTGGTTCCTCAACGACGCCGCCAATTATCTGGACGGGCTGATTCATGGAATGGATCCGGACTGGGTGGACGATCGGCTGTTTTGGCGCTTGGAAAAAGAATTAGCCTGGATGCCGGCGTTCCACGAGTCCATCAGCACGGTCACGGGCAAACCTCACGGCCACCATCTCTATTCGTGGAACTCGGGTTATTGGTGGCTGCGCCGGGAAATCCGCAAACGCTTGGGTATGGAAGGTCCCGATCCATTGGACGCCCGCGTGGACTCTCTCTTGAATGTGGTACGAAGAGATGGTTGCCTCGTGCTGGAACCGGGGGATATCCCGGATAACCGGTTGCCGGGTCGTAGCGGAAATTAAGCGGATATGATTCACTATACCCGTTCATCCATTCCGAACGATCTCCGCTTAATCCAAGTTGTATATCCGTTTTTTTGCCCGCGAAGGGAAAAACGTCCATGGCCAGCACGAAAAAATTGCAATCCATCGCGATGGAAATTCGCCAATTCTGCGAAGCGAATGCCGATGAAAGCCGAGTTAAAAAATACGCCCGGTTCTTCACCGAGGGCTGGGATGCGTACGGCCTGTCCTCCGAGCAGTTGCTTGAACAGAAAGAAACCATCAACCGGAAATATGAAAGCCAGCTGACATTGGACGATTATATCCAGTTGGGCGATTTACTGATTCAGAGCGGTAAATACGAAGAAGCCTTTTTCGCCATCCGGCTGCTCGATCCATTTCATGATGAGTTCAAGAAAACCCACTTCGAAAAAATTGGCAATTGGCTGGATCATGGAATCTGCAATTGGGCGCATACCGACGTTCTATGCGGCGAAATCCTGGCTCAATTTCTGAAACGCGGCATCGCCGGCTTGAACGATTTATCCAAATGGCGCGAGTCGTCCTGCAAATGGAAACGGCGGGCCGTTCCCGTTACGGCAATCGATACAGCGAAGAACGCCAAAACCGATTCGGAGATGAAACCGCTGCTCGAGTTCATCGAGCCGATGATGCAGGACGAAGACCGGTTCGTGCATCAGGGATTGGGCTGGTTCCTGCGCGAAGCCTGGAAAAACCGTCCCAAGCCGGTAGAAGCGTTTTTGATGAAACATACAGAGACCTCGCCTCGAAAAATCTACCAATACGCCACCGAGAAAATGAGCAAGGAAGAGAGGGAACGGTTTCGGGCAGCCAAGAAGAAATGATCTTCTTCCCATCGACAAAACTTTCTTTCGTTATAACAATAAGGCCTAACCAAAGATATTTGAAATTCAGGTTTTTATTTAATACTTTCAATCCCATTCGAACCGAGGATCGAAAAATGCGTTTTCATAAGATTCCGTTATTCATCGCCATCGCCGTTCTATTGTACGTCTGCTCGTCACCGTTGTATGGAGAAGAACCTCAAATGATCTATCAGCCTGGCGGTATGTGGATGCCCCATCAAATCGCGGAAACGCACGCGGATACGCTCAAGAAGATGGGACTTGAAATCGATCCCAAGGTGTTTGCCGATCCGTTGCAGTTCCCCCTTAATGCTATCGTTCATCTCGGCGGCTGTTCGGCCTCGTTCATCTCGTCCGAAGGATTGGTGATTACGAATTACCATTGCGTCCGCAATTACCTGCAATTCAACTCCACGGCGGAAAAGAACCTGCTCGAAATCGGGTTTTTAGCCCAGGATCCCGGGGAAGAAATCTTCTGCGGCCCCACCGCCCGCGTGTACGTCACCACCGCTGTCGACGATATCACCGAGCGCATGCTCGAAGGCGCCGCCGACATCCAGGACGATCTGGAGCGTTATAAGGAGCTGGAAAAACGCGAAAAAGAATTGGTGAAGGAATACGAGGACAAGAATCCCAACTCGCGTTGCGAAGTGGCGAAATTTTACGGCGGCGGCAAGTATTACATGACCACCCGCCTGGAGATCAAGGACGTACGCCTGGTTTACGCTCCCCATCGCGGCATCGGCGAATTCGGCGGCGATATCGACAACTGGATGTGGCCTCGGCACACCGGCGATTTTTCTTTGTTACGCGCGTACGTTGGCCCGGACGGCAAACCCGCCGATTACTCGGAACACAACGTTCCCTACCGGCCCAAGGCCTTTCTGAAGATTGCCGAGGAAGGCGTCAAACCCGGCGACCTGACCTTCGTGGTCGGATATCCCGGCACGACCGAGCGGCTTTCCACCGCGCTGGAGATCGAAGACGAGATCGAATGGCGGCTGCCCTATCTGATTGCGTTGTATAAAAAACACATGGATTTGCTCGACGAACTCTCCAAGGACGATCCCGATTTGAAAATTAAGGGTGCGGTTCTTTATGCGGGACTTTCCAACATGGAGAAGAAATGGACAGGAACCCTGGACGGAGCGCATCGCAAGGATTTGGTCGCGTCAACACAGAAACAGGAGAAACAACTCCAGGAATGGATATCGAGCGACGCCAACCGTCAGGAAAAATACGGCGAGGCCATTCCGGAAATTAATGCATTATTTCAGGAAAGCCAAAAAACGCGCGAATCCGATCTGGCGCTGCGCTATATCGGGCACGGATCTTTTAATCCCATCGTAGGCGCCGCCGTTACCATTGTGCGCATGGCGGAAGAACGTCCCAAACCTGATCTTGAACGCGATCCCGACTATCAGGAACGTAATTGGCAGCGCTTGCAACAGGCTCAGGAACGCATTCAGAAGACGTATTCCCGCACGATCAGCCAGGCGATTCTTGCATTGAATTTCCGCGAAGCGCTCAATCTACCCGAAAGTCAACGTCCGGCCCTCTTGATCGATCTGTTTGGCAAGGGACAGATCGGAGACGACGCCATCCATCAAAAAGCGCAAGAGCTATTCGATGGAACTCAGCTGGAGAACTTGGATACGCGGGTGAAGTTACTCCAGGAAGCCACTACCGATGAGTTGAAACAAAGCAGCGATTCCATGATCCAATTCGCTTTAAAACTCAGCCCCATTCTGGAAGAGATCAAGGATCGGGGAAAAGCGCTGTCCGGTGCGAGCGTTCTAGTGCGGCCAGTGTATTTCCAGGCTTTAGAGGAATTCTATAAAGGGAAACTCGCGCCCGACGCCAATGGAACCATTCGAATTTC
>CAZFOX010000554.1:2500-4081 GCA_964520565.1 uncultured bacterium
TACCGGCCCGTTACGCCAGTAACTGCTGACGAAGCACGACTGCCAGATATCCTCGATGTTGTCGGGATTCTTGCCGATCAAAAACGGGCGCAGGAATTCATTCACCGCTGTGTGGACGGCCAGCGCACGTTGGGTGAAGGTCGCGCACCCCCAGCCATAGAGTCCCGGTTCGCTGGTCTCCACTTTCACAACCACCAGGCGTATCCGCTCCGGGGCGGTGAGCACCGTTTTTACGTCGGTGATCGTAATCGGTTCCGATGCGTTAGCCGCCCATACCGGCCTGCTTGTCCCTCCAGAAACCAATGCCGCTCCCGTTCCACCCGCCGCCATCATCGAAAGCCAATCGCGCCGTTTCATGGTTTGGATTTCCTCTCCGGTCTGTTTTAAGTATCCTATCAAAGGAGAGGGAAGAGGGATAGGAAGAGAATTCGGTTTAACATATTGAAGACTTACTGCCAAACGCGAGATTGGGAAATCGGGTGCAGATCCTGTCCGCCCATTGGCATTATGGGCTGGGGATGCCAGCCCGGCAATAATTATACGCAAGGTGATTCAGAGAAATCCAAACGGGGCAATAGCGAAAGCACAGTCGATCCTAATGACAGTTTTTCGTACGCACAAACGCCGCGGGTACAATCCGGCAGGCGCTGTGGTGGACACCCTGAAAACCGATGTTCGCACTGGGCAATTGTCCTCTCTCCCTCCTCCGCAGTCTTCAAGATACTAAACCGTTATTCTTTTTCTTCGTCGCTCATTTCAATTTTGCGCGATTCAAAAGCAAATAGATCTAACCTTCCGAATTCCCATTCTTTTTTGAAATTATCAGACATTAGAAAATTAGCATGAAAACGGACGTTTTCATCAGAAGAATTCAGGTATTCCTTCATTAAATTAAAATATTTTACGCTATTAGTAAGATAATAAATTCGAGAAGCTAATTGACTTAGCAACCTCGATCTTTCGCGTGTATGCCCGAGAAGATTTTTTTGTTGAAGAGTAAGTTGATCTTTGGGTTTTGCCGCTAAATTATCCAAATGATTTAATTGAATCCAATACTCCGGATCAATTACCCTTTTATTTTCAAAAATACTGTCTGCATAGCCGACAATAGTACTTACCAATTCCGGATTATCGACAGCTTTAGGCCCGAGCATTTCGGCCAAAATAACAATACAACCGTTCAAAAATATTTGATATTTATAATTGTTAATTTGAATGGTACGTTTTGATTGGTTGATTATTTCCTTAGCTAATGAAAGTGGATCTTCAATGTATTTTAAGGCAGCAAGCAAATAAATAGCATCGTACCAATAATCAACTAAATATTCACTTTCAAGAATTTGATGGGCAAATTTCTCCACATCAATATTCTGTTCCTCCATATGTTCTTTCATCCCAAGCGGACCTCTTTCATGCATATAAAATTCTTTTTCTTGAACATAACGATTCAAATTTTCGAAAAAAATCTGATCCAAATCACAAAAAGCGTTCGTGCCGCAAAGAAATATTAACGAAGAGAGTATATAAGCTATAATGGACCCCAAAAACTAGACAGGGAGTTAAGGTGGAAAACCGAGGAGT
>CAZFOX010000555.1:0-673 GCA_964520565.1 uncultured bacterium
GGTCATTGCCGGGCGGGTTGAAGCAACGCAGTGGGAAGGCAAACCAGTACTGGCGGTGCGAACGGGCGTTCATCTGGCGGATATCCGGCAGCGGATGTTGTTTCCCGATAACGCGCATTTTACCGCCGGAATCGCGGCCGATTCGGATATCCCCCTGGGGCCGGAGGATCGGATCGTCATCGAGATCAAAGTCAACCATACCGGAAAACCTCAGACCGTTCTGACGCGTTCCTATTCATTGGATGCCATCGAACGGCGCAAGCCGATCGATCGTATCGATGTGGATTTAAGTTCGTATAGCAATCGGTACGCTTATTTTCTATTCGGAGTTCGCGCGGAAGGACCGAACGCGGAACGTATCCGAGCGGGATGGATCGAACCTCTTCTGGCCAATCGCCAATCGGTTCCCCTCACTCCATGACTTTGTGGATTAGCGGGACGAGTATTTCTGCAATACGCCGATGGCCTTCTTCGTTGGGGTGAATACAATCGCCGGGAACCAGCAGCGATTCGAAAGGAATCCGGTTAAATGGATGAACCGGCGAAATCCAGGAAGCGTCATCGGCCAGGCTTTCCAGATCGATGGAGTGGTAGTACCGTAGCGCCTTGGGGGAATTTTCGTATAAATCGGGATTGCGGGTAATCCTCTCATTCAAAAACGCATAATCGAGGC
>CAZFOX010000555.1:683-4075 GCA_964520565.1 uncultured bacterium
TTCCTCAATTTTCACCGCAAGCGTCCATACACGGTCACCGGCCCGCTCGTCTCCATGCGTTCCATCGTCGAACATCGGCTGCTCCCACGGCCAGGCATGCGTGAAAGAATTCACTAGAAGAAAGATACCGTTTGATGTTTCAATCTCTTCGGGAATCCAGACGCGGAATGTGAGGAGGCGTTTCGCGGAGGGATCGGTTTGTATGACGCCGGATGCGGCGAGTCTTTGTTCTATCGGCGATGCCTGAGTATCAGAACGGGAGAGTTGGAGGAATTGTTCCTGGATATCGGCGAGTTCCAGGTCCATCTCGGCGGCCAACGATTGCAAGGGCTTTTTCACCCAGGTATTAGGCAGATCGAGATTCAGCAGGATAGTACGCCCCCCTTGCGAATGTACCTCCTGAATGATGCCGCGGAGATGGTCTTTATAGGATTCCCGGTCGACGCGGGATTGCCAGAGGTTCTGCGCGGCACGTCGGCGCAATTCTTCTTCGATTCCGAAGCGTTTTTTCGATTGGATGCGCTTAAACACCCATCGCGCCAGGATACTGCGGTCGTATAAAAACAGGGGAAAACCCTTCAAACCATCGATCAGTCCTTCCTTTTGCAAACGCTCGTAGAATTCTTCTTCAGAAAAACGGAACTCGTAGGCGTCGTTAAAGCCATAGGCCAGAAGTACCAAATCCGGCTGGAAGGCTCTGACCAACCGGTTGTATTGAAGGCGGCCATGGAACGAGGTATAGCCGGGGACTCCGAAGTTCAGCACCTCATAGCGGCGTTCACCTGGCTGGTTCAAAAGATTTTCTAAAACCCGCGGATAACCGCATTCCTCAGGAACCATCCAGCCGAAAGTGCTGGAGTCACCCAGGGCGGCGATACGGATCGTATCGGGTTGTTTCTCGATCTGCACGTTGCGCATGTGTAGGCCGTGGTTGTTGGTGCGAACTGGAATGGGGGACTGAATCAATTGTCCCGATGGAAAATAATCTCGCAGATCGGGAATGAAAACACCAGGGCGAACGAGGCCGTACGAAAAGGGTACGGTCAGGGTATCGATGAACCGCTGTTGTTTCTCCGCCCAGGTAGGCCTCTTGATCCAGGAGGCAAGCCGAATCGCCATCTCCATCGCGAGGAAGGTAAAGAACAGGCTGACGGCGATTAAAATGACGTTCAGGAGGCGTTTACGCATATGGATTAAAAGGCCATTCAGTCGCAATTGGTTTTTCTTTTATCATTGTCAACTCTTTTTAGAGGAGATGAAAGGGCAAATAGAAAGTATGTTTTTCCCCTACTTGGCTGGAGGAGGAGATGGAGAAGCGATGCGATGGATGATGGCGTTGAGGAGTCCTTCCAGCGTGTGCGGTTGGGCTTCTATAGTCACAACGACATTGAGGCTGCGCAGGGTTTCGGTTGTGGAAGGGCCGATGGAAGCCACCGCATAACGGGCTTGGATGTGGGGATATTTTTCGAGCATCTGGTAAAAATTAACAGCCGCCGACGAACTGAAGAATGTCACCCAGTCCATGGCGTTTCGCTGGAATAATTCCAACACATCCGGCGGGAATTCGGTCACAGGCCGGTTTTCATAGGCGGTGACTGCTATCACCTGGCCTCCGTTTTCTTGTATCAGACGGCTCAGGCGGTCGCGCGCGAGGCTGGAGACCGGAAGCAGAAATCGCGTCCCCTGCGTGGAGTGGATCCGGCTCCATTCCCGGAACATCTCCTCGCCGGTGTATTCTTCCGCCTCAAAATCCGGATTGATGCCGTGCTGGCGCAATGCTTCCGTTGTGGCGCTGCCAACCGATGCGGTCTGGATACGATCAAACATCTCCTGTGGAATGGAAAGAGATTCGAAGCGGCGGAAGAAGAATTGTACGGCATGGGGGCTGGTGAAAAATACCCAGTCGAAATCGCGCAACGAGCGAAGCACGCGGTCGAGCGGTTCCGTATCACTGGGAGGAACCAGAGAGATAGCGGGACAGGCGATCGGTTCGCCGCCAAGCCGTCTCACGGCTTCCGCCGCTGCCGGAAAGTCTTCGAGCGCGCGCGTGATTACAATTCGTTGTCCTTGAAGATTCTCCATTTTGGCCGCAACAAAAGTCCCAGTAATAGATGGAGTGGTATTCCAAACTGACCGAACAAGTCCCAATCCAGCCGTCCCCAGTCGGGATGCCAGATGGTTGTCCAAAACAGGCCGCAGAACGTGCACGCCAGCATAAAGCGCAGATAGACAGTATCGATACGGCGAACCAACAGGATTAACAACGGGATTTCCAAGGGAATTCCCAGAAAAGCGGCCCGCCAATGAAAATATAGCAGCATGGCGAGATGGGGGAACGATAAAAAGGGGAAAAACTGATTTTTCGCCCAGACGTGGCCGAGCGGAACCAAGCGCTCCAATCCGATATCGGTTCCCATCATCGGGAAACACAAACCCAGGATGGCAACGAGCGAGGAAAAGGCGACTAACGGGATGAGGATTTCGAGTGGATCGAATCGGCGGTGTATCCAAAGGAGATACCCATACGCGGGAATATAGAAGAGGGCAAGCATATGCGAAAGGATAGCCAGAATCAGAAAGGTAAAAGCCGGCCATGCTTTGGTATCCCCGCGCAGCCAATATAAAACCCATTCGAAACTGAGAATGAGGAAGGCGTTGATCCAGGCGTAATTTTCCACATGCCCCACGAAGACGAGAAACGATCCACACAGAATGTTGATGGCCATGAAAGCGGGATCGGGATTGATGCGCCACAAGGCCTGCAGAACCACAGCCCCGGCGAGGGAACTGCTAGCGGCAATCGCCACCCACCCGCTGGCTCCCCATGGGGAAAGAAGAATATAAACCGCTTTATGAATCCAGAGAGTCAGCAGGGAGCGGTAATAGAGAGGGAAGAGCGTACTTTCCACTAAATCCGCCATGAACCAGCCGTCCGC
Source organism: uncultured bacterium (assembly GCA_964520565.1). Classification (GTDB taxonomy): domain Bacteria; phylum Hinthialibacterota; class Hinthialibacteria; order Hinthialibacterales; family Hinthialibacteraceae; genus CAZFOX01. The sequence goes on from CAZFOX010000555.1 coordinate 3,620, forward strand.
CCCCCAGAAATGGCGGTTGATACTCTCCGGTATAAACCAGCGTATGAAAAATAGGAGAAGGGCCAGCCCGAATGTGATAGCGATCGAACGCAATATACGGCGCATAAGCAAAAACCACGATCCGCGTGTTGTTTATCCCAGAAGAATTAAATCCGATTTGGCGCAACGTATCTAGACGATATTGTGGAGACAGGTTACAACGATACGGATTTTATCGTATGGGATTTCTTCGTTGAGAAGATCGTAGATCGGCCGCAGGCGTTCGGTATCCACCTGGGCGGCTGCTTCTAAAATACGCTTGCAGTCCTGCGGATCGATCCACGGCGTGGGATCGACGATCTTGTTTTGAGAAAGATAATCGTTGAGATATTTGTAAACAGTCGAAGATTTCCGGCCGGTGGCGGCTATGACTTCTTCAATGGATTTGCGCTCTTCGAACATCCGAAAGGCTTGAGA
>CAZFOX010000556.1:0-4064 GCA_964520565.1 uncultured bacterium
GAATTTCGCCCAGTTCGCCCCGGTCGAGCAGATCTTTCAATTGAATGACGGCGGGGTGATATTCGAGTAGATGACCAACCATTAAAATTCGATTCGTCTCTTCCGCCCTGGCGACCAAACGCTCCGCTTCCTGGACGGTCAGGGTCATGGGTTTTTCCACATAGACGTGTTTTCCACGATCCAGAGCTTCCATCGCCATTGCAAAATGCATGGGAGCCGGGGTCGCCAATAAAACGGCGTCGAGTTCGTCCAGAGCCAGAAGGCTGGAATAATCCTGGAATATTTTTACGGAGGGATATTGCGACGGGAGTTTCGATAATTCCTTGGAATCCGAATCGCATACCGCCATCAGATCGGCGTTTTTCACACTTGCCGACACGCGCAATACATTCTTTCCCCACCGGCCCAATCCAACCGCCGCTACTTTAATGTTCGGCATATCGATCCCTCGCCCTTCGTTTCGCGGTTACGTATCCACGCCGGAATCCAATCTGGCGATTTTTTATCTATCCGTCAAACCGAAAATCTCGCTGCTACTTGTCCGCCGTTCCGGAATCGTTTTACTCGCCGGGAAGATAACGGTCTTTATGCGCTTCAAACTCCTCGACGGCGCGTTCCAGATCGTCCTGCGTCCCCATATCCAGCCAATGGCCTTGAAAGGGATATACGGAAACCGGCTCTCCCGCTTCGAGTAGCGCCAGCATTAAATGATCGAATCCGAACGGCCGATCATCCGGGATATAATCCATGATTCGCGGTTCGACGATATATACACCCATACTGACATCGTAATCGAATTGGGGTTTCTCCTGAAAAGAAACGACGCGTAGATTTTCATCGTAGGTCAGTACGCCCAGAGATAAACTGACGTGCCGTTTGCAGGCGGCGACAGTAAGAATCGAGCCGTTTTTTCGATGGGTAGTATACAGGTCGGAGTAATTCAGATCCGTCAACAGATCGCCGTTCATCACTAAAAAGGTGTTGTCCAGATCGCGGATTCTCTTCAAAGGGCCGATAGTGTTAAGCGGCTTTTCTTCCATCGAGTAATCGATACGGACATTGAACTTCGTCCCATCTCCCAGGACGGCCATAATCAATTCGGCGTGATAGCCTACCGCGACCGTGATGTGGCGGAAACCTCGCAAGGACAGTTGGCGGATTACGACTTCGATAATGGATTTCTCTCCGATGGGAACCAGCGGTTTGGGAAGTACCAATGTGTAGGGAAACAGACGTTTCCCAAAACCTCCCGCCAGGATCACCGCATGCATAAATATTTATCTCCCTCCATTCGATCCTTACGGTCTAGCCAAAGATATTTGAAATTCTGGTTTCAGTAAATTCTCTCAAGGCTCCAAAGGTGTTCAAAGAGAGAAACTCTCAGAATCGACTTGAAAGAATCTATTTACCCTATATGTTTGAATTAATTAAATTTACTTTATCATAGCGATTTATGCATTTCAAGACAGTTCTCTCGGGCCAAGATAATACTCCCTGGCAAAGAGTCTGCTTCTGTTAAGATCGTCGAATATTGAAATTTCTTAACGATGTTATACTGAATGCGTAATCAATTTCGAACCTGTCTATTTTGCGCTTGAAGAGATTCATATGAAGAACCTACTCTATGCAATTGGATTAATCCTGCCGTTTCTTACACTTCTGAATGCGAAAGTCGGAGCAACGGAACGGTGGATCCCCTTGGAACTTCGATTGCAGATCGCAAGACAACTCGGCTTATCGGATCGTCAAATCCGCCTCGATCCGGCTCAAATGCGCCTGTCTTCCAGCACACCGTTGTTGCCATTCCACGAGTTGTTGCTGAATTCGCCACTCGAATCCGCCGATACGGTATTCCGCACAACCACGGTTTTAGCCAAATCCGCATTTCCTTTCGAGAACGCTTTGCATAACGCCTCCCTCTTGATCGACCAGCGAATTGGAATAATTCCAACCTGCGAATGGCTATCCCGGCCTCCTACGCTGGTTGAATTCGCCGATTCCTTCGCCCTCTTATTCGAGCGGGAGGAAGATGCCACTGCTTCTAATTGGCGCGATCAACTCGGCGGCCGATATTCCAACATTCCCCCCGATATTCAAATTTTTCTCGATCGATTCCTCCTACAGGCCGCTCAATCTCGCTTCTGGATGGCGGAGGGGAGGGACTCGATTGACGTGCCTGGAGAGTTTGAGGTGATGCAAAACCTGATCGCCCAGCGGGATTTGTCTCCCCATGCAATTCGGGTTCTCGAACAATGTATCCGGAAGATGGATCGGAAGGCAATCTTCCGCGCCGCCGCCGAAATGATTTCCACGATTTCGGCGTTGATTAAAAATCGGAAATCCGGTAATTCTCCCTCTCTCCAATCATCCATCACTTTCACAACACCTCTTGGCGATATTCTCCTCGCCGGAAGCGGGGACGACATTCACCACCTGGAACGTTCCATGCTGCTTTTGATCGATTGTGGCGGCAACGATATCTATCGAGGATCTTATGCTCTTACTGACCGAAATCGCCCCTTCTCCATCGTCATCGATTTGGGGGGACGGGATATCTATCAAAGCGAACTGCAGCCGTTCGGTTCGGTTTGTGGGATTTTTGGACTTGCCGCCTTGTTCGACCTGGGACCGGAATCGGATACCTACGAAGGGAAAACGCGTTGCTTTGGATATTCATTCGGCGGTGTTTCTCTTTTGTACGACGAATCCGGCGATTCAACGTACCAAGCCGAATCACTCTGTTTCGGCGCGTCCGAGGCGGGCATTTCACTCTTACTGGACGGCGGTGGAGACGACCGTTACTCGTCCTATCACGACTCGCAAGGATATGGCGCATTCGGTGGGTTGGGGTTTCTTGGCGACGAACGGGGTAACGATACGTATATCGCACAGGCCACGCCGGTCATCAATCCCTCGCCGCAACTGGCCGATCGGAATACTTCCGCCTCGCAGGGATTTGGAACCGGACGCTTCGGCCCCACGCTGGATGGACGCTCGCTGCCGGGAGGCATTGGCCTCTTGTGTGATCGGGAAGGAAACGATACGTATGAGGCGGGCCTTTTCGCGCAAGGAGCCGGGTATGGCTATGGCATCGGCGTTCTTCTGGACGAAAGCGGCGACGATACCTATCGCGCCGCCTGGTACGCGATGGGAGCCGCCGCCCATCAGGGAGCCGGTTTTCTACTCGACGCCACCGGCGACGACCGGTATGAAGCGACCCATTATATGATGGGAGGCACGGCGGCTGATTTTTCTCTGGCGATTCTTGCCGATGGGGAAGGAGACGATTCATACCGTGCTCAAAACGCTTCGCTCGGTTACGCCCTGACCAACTCCTTCGCGCTCCTGCTCGACCGGCGCGGGGAGGATACATATGAGATTCTTAATCATGAGGGGGCGGGAGTCGCTCAAAATGAACTTCCGGAAACGCTTCGGGGATTATGGCCGTCATTCGGTATCTTTCTCGATCTGGAGGGTAACGACCGATACGAAAATCTGTCCGATGCCCGGAACAATCAGTCCTGGCCCAACCCTCAAATACCCGATTCTGAAACACACTCGTTGGGAATCGATAGCGATTGGTCTGCAGCGCATTGAAAGCCCGTATCGATGGTTATACTCTAATCTTAAAACCATTGTCCTATCCAGCGGGAAGAATACGAAAATATACGATGAGCGATGACGGAAGTAAAATAGGGATAAGGAATTCATTTGACTGGAAGCGATGGATCGCGTCTCCAGGATTTCTACTTGCTTTGTTGACGATTGTTGTAATCGGGATTTATCTTCCCGCCCTCGGCGTTCCTCCCTACCTGGATGACTATTCGGCTATCATCAACAATTCCCGCATTACGAAACTCGAAGATTTTTCTAACAATCTCCAGCATTTTTTCACAGGACGTGGACTGGTGCAACTGAGTTTCATTTTCGAATGGCATACTTTTTCCAATGCGATTCGTGCTATGCACGTCTCTAATATTCTGTTTCATCTGCTGGCCGTTTTGTTGGTTTATTTCTGCACGCGGTCGATCTGGAAATTTCTCCATCCCGATATTACCGGTGAT
>CAZFOX010000557.1:0-4059 GCA_964520565.1 uncultured bacterium
AATGCCGTCAATATCCAGCAAGGATATAAACCGATTGAAATCCGCTCTCCAAAGGAGGTGGTATGAATGGACAGAACACAGAAATCATTTGATTGCGTTCAAATGAAAAATGAGATCCAAACCCAGGTGAGGAAAGAATTCGAAGGAATGAAGGATGAGGAGATCCGAATGAAATTATTGCGCGATACCGAGCAATCCCATACACCTTTCGCTAAAGCTTTGCGTGAAAAACAGACAAGCGCGACTATCAAATAACGTCTGGGGTAGGACAATCACCCTTCTCTCAATCCAACATTCTCTTTATTAAGAGGACAATGAACTGATACGAGCAGTAATCATTATACTCCACTCGAAACAAATTCAACAAAAAAATGCTATTCCTTTACCTTTCATGACCCTGGCTGCCTCAAAGCATCCAGCCTTGCCGGTATTCGGATTGCAGGAAGCGGTTGGCTTTGTCGTGGTTGGTAAAGCGCGCTTCCTGGGCGTTCCAGTGTAATTCCTCGCCATCCAATACCGTTGCAATCACTCCCAATAAAGCTAATTCACTCAGTGGTCCTCCATAAGAAAACGGCGAACTGGCCGGTTTTCCGTCCTTGCAGGCGCGTATCCAGTCCTGCTGGTGTCCGAGGGGAACTCGGGGAATCGATTCAGTAGGTTTCTGAAATTCCGCGGCTCTCGATTCGGGAAGAATCCGAAGGTTGCCCGCGCCGTGCGATCCGTGAACGATCGATCCTTTCTCGCCGATCAGAATCGCTCCCGCCTTGGCGTTCCAGTCTTCCAGTTCGACGCCCTGTAACTGGGGGATATCGGCCTTTTTTCCATACGTCCAGATGACCTTGACCGGCGGCCGGCTTCCGCGGGCCGGAAACCGGTATTCGATATCCGATTGCAAGGCGAACTTTTCCGGCGAATACTCTCCGCCGCTGTTTTTCGCGAGAATCGAAACGGGGGCCTCCAGGTTCAACGCCCAGAAGGCCGGGTCGAGAATATGGCATACCCAATCCCCCAGTACGCCGGTTCCGAAATCGAACCAATACCTCCACTTCCCCGGCAGGTAGTTGGGATGATAGGGGCGATAGGCGGCGGGGCCGAGCCATAAATCCCAATCCAGCGTTTCGGGGATAGGCGGAGTGTCCGCAGGACGCGGCGCTCCATCGCCGTACGAACCCGTAAACCAGGCGTGCAATTCCTTTACCTCGCCGATGACGCCGTGTTGGATCCATTCGCAGAGTTGGCGGATTTCGTTGGAGGAATGCCCCTGGTTACCCACCTGCGTCTGAACTTTCGCTTCGTTTGCCGCTTCTATCAAAACACGCACTTCATGGATAGTATGCGCCAGCGGTTTTTCCACATAAACGTGCTTGCCGCGCCGGATGGCGTTCAGGGCGACTATAGCGTGGGTGTGATCCGGAGTCGCAACGATAACGGCATCGATCTCTTTCTGCTTGTCGAGGAGAACGCGGAAATCCTTGTATTTGGGCGCGTTTTCATACCGGTTGAACATCTTCTCCGCACGTTTATCGTCCACATCGCAAAGCGCCACGATGTTTTCACTGTCGCACTGGCTCAGAACATCCGCGCCGCGTCCCCCCGCTCCCACGATGGCGAGGTTCAACCGGTCGCTGGGCGGCGTTCCATTATGTCCGAGAACGCGGGGCGAAACGGCCATGAACGCCGTAGCGGCGCAGGTGCGCTGGATAAATCGGCGGCGGGAAATCGAGCGGTTTTGGGTTTTCATGAGAGCGGTGTCCCCTTCCGATGGAGAAACTTGATTAATTCAAGAACTCAAACACCAGCCAAAGATAATTGAAATTCGGGTAATGCAAATTCTTTCAAGGCTCAAAACGTATTCTGCGCGATAAACTCGCAGAATCGCCTTGAAAGAATCTCATGATACCCGCAAAAGATCGCAGCATCGCAGACTTAAGACAGGATCAATGTACCAGAAACGTTCTCTAATAAAAAGCGATATCGCGGTAATTCCGTCTTCAACTCGGGGTTTTCCCGGTTTTGAATGTTTCCACGATCCAACAGGTCGATAGCACGGCCAGCGCGGTGGAAACAATAAAGAGACGGCAAGCGCTTGCATACGCTTCCGGTGGATATCCAGACGCGGCTTTCCCATACCCGTCCAGCACGTAACCAAACAGCGGTTGCATGAGAGCTCCGCCCAGAAAGGGGAATCCGTTCAGCAGCCCCAGCGCGGTTCCGGTGATCTGGACCGGAAACGATTCCTTCGCAGCGGCAAAACCGATTACGGAAATCGCACAGCCAAAGAATCCAAACAGGAAACTCCAGACATAAAGGGAAACCGTTGTAAATCGGCCCGAAGAAAAAGCGAGAGGAACGCATAATAACAGCAGGCAGATCGAGGAAATAACCAGAACCTTTTTGCGCGAATGAAACACGCGATCCGATAGAAAACTGAGAAGCGGGCTGCCCGCAATGATGGCCACGGCGAACATACTGAGGATAGTTCCCGATTCGGCCTTGCTCAGCCCGTAGACATCCATCAGATACGGTCCGCCCCAGAGACCGGCGAAACAATAAAAAACGCCGAAGGTAAAGAAATACCAGCCCGCGAGTGGGTAAAAACGCCGCGACCCCAAGACGTGCTTCACGCCCTCCCAGAGAGGCATGGTCTGGGGAGTGGAACCGCCGCTTGGCTTATCTCGCTCCACCGCCGGATATCCCATCTCCTCCGGCGTATTGCGCACCAGCACCCAGATCGCTCCGGCGGTGAGCAGCGTGACCGTTCCGATCGCCATGAAACTCCCCCGCCAGCCGATGTGAGAACTGAGAAAGGCCAACGGGTAGGCGGCGCTCAGCGCGCCCAAACCGCCCGTTGCGATGATCAGGCCGGTCATGAACGAAAACTCCGCCGCGGTGAACCAATGGGTGACGATCTTCATGATCGGCACGAAGAACAGGGAAACGCCGACGCCGACCAGAATCCGTGCCGCAATGGCCGAGCCGGAATTTTCCGCGAGACCCAGCGCGATCGAAGCGAACCCCGCGAGAAGAAACGAACTAACGATGGTCTTGCGCGGCCCCCAGCTGTCGGAGAGCAGGCCGGATGGAATCTGCATGAGGGCGTACGGGTAAAAATAGGCGGATGCCAGAATCCCCATCAGACTTCCCCCGGCTTTCAGGTCGTTCATCAAATCCACCGCCACCACTGCCGGACACAGGCGATGGAAGTTGACCAGCAAATACCCGATGGCCAGCAGCGTGAACACCAGCCACCGGTACGATCCCGGACCCGCCGGGGAAATTTTCTCGTTCATTCAAGTACCCTATCCATTCATTGCGTCGACATGGAGTGAACCTCTTAGCAATCACTGTCCAACCCTATTATCAACGGATTGAATATCCTACCCAATTCATGCGTCAGTGAATAGCCGTGACCCTCTATCGTCCATCGCCATGCAGGCGGCGCCGTAAGTATGGCCACATTGCAAGTACGAAAGCCGGAATCGATGATGCCAGAAGGCCGTACGAAAGAATGGGGTGCGTCCAGGGCAACGCGGTGATCCACATGCAGAGCGATCCAACCATCATCATGTAAAACACCATAAACGAAGACGCCGAGCCGATGTCTTCCCGAACCTGTTCCAGTACCAGATGGTTGCTGACCGGGCGGCTCATTCCCAGGCAGAACGTATAAAGAACGATGCCGAGAAAAAATACATAGGGGCTTGTATGGCCGAACGTCAGTATAATGAGCCCTCCCGCCATGATCCCCCAAAAACCGGCGGTCAGCAGTTGGACGGTGGAGAAATAGCGCGTAAGCCGGGCGCATAAAAACGAACCCAGCATCGAGGCCACGGCGTTCAGCCCAAAGAGGAGGCTGAACGTTCCTTTCGTGCAACCGAATATCGTCATATAAACGATGGGCGAAAAGGCGATGTAGCCGAAAAACGGCCCGACGATAATCCCCATCAAAGTGCTCGACAGCAGATAATTCCGATTGGCAAACAGATTCCGGTAGCGGGCAAACACCCGCAGCATGGAAACGCCGGACAGTTTTTGCGCAGTCTCTTCATACCCAAACGC
>CAZFOX010000558.1:0-4059 GCA_964520565.1 uncultured bacterium
ATGATTCATTTCGGTTTCGTCCACCAACCGAGGCAAATAGATTTTGAAGGTTGTCCCCTTCCCCGGTTCGCTGTAGACAGAAATCGATCCGCCGTTTTGCTTGACGATCCCATAAACCGTAGCGAGTCCCAGTCCGGTGCCTTTTCCCACTTCTTTGGTGGTGAAAAACGGTTCGAAGATATTGCGCAGCGTTTCTTTATCCATCCCGATTCCATTGTCGCTAACGACCAACTGGATGTACGATCCGGGTTCGCACTCGAGTCGGCCCCGGCAGTAAGCCTCGTCCAGATCAACATTGGATGTTTCGATGGTCAGATGGCCTCCGCCGGGCATGGCGTCGCGAGCGTTGACCGCCAGATTCATCAAAATCTGGTCGAATTGCGCGCGATCGAAACGGATACGCCACAGATTCTCTCCCGAATGGAAGTGCAGTTGGATATCTTCGCCAATCAGACGGGAGAGCGTTTTTTTCATATCCTGAATATGCTGATTGATATCGAGGGGAACCGGAGAGATGATTTGTTTTCGAGAGAATGCCAGGAGCTGGCGGGTGATATCGCGCGAGTGAACGGCAGCTTTTTCGATTTCCACCAGATTTTTCAACAGGCTGTCTCCCTTGGGAAGGCGGTCCTTCATCAATTCCACATAACCGAGGATGACGCACAGCATGTTGTTGAAATCGTGCGCCACGCCGCCGGCCAGACGTCCCACGGATTCCATTTTTTGCGCCTGAACCAGTTGGGCTTCCAGATTTGCCTTCTCGGCCTCTTCCTGTTTTCTTTCGGTAATATCCTGAAGCGTTCCCACCATGAAAGTTGGATTCCCATCCGAATCGAATTCCAGGCGTCCCAGGCCATGTACCCAGCGTTCTTCGCCGTCGGCGAAGCGAACGATTTTGTATATCCGATCAAACAGATGCTTTTCTCGAATCACGGTGTGAAGGAGATAATCGCGCATCGTATCGCGATCCTCCGGATACATCAGGTGAATCCAGCCATCTACATCCTTGGGATAATCCCGACCGATTCCAAAAATTCTGGCGAGAGTTTCCGAGCATTCCCACGTTCCTGTTGCGATATTCAAGCGGTAATGGCCGAGATTGGCGATTTCCTGCGCTTCCTTCAGTAAGCGTTCCCGTTCTCGCAGGGCTTCTTCGGCTTTCACACGTTCGGAGATATCGCGGACGAACGCCACGTGGATTTCTTTTTCCCCAAAAAACAGGTGTTTTGCCAGGACTTCGACGGGAAAAACGGATCCGTCTTTTCGCCGGTGAATGGTGAGAAAGTGTCCCGTGTATTTCTCGCCCTCCCGAAGATGGCGATCCAGTTCGGAATACCACATCGCTTCCGAATAATCGGGATCGATATCCCAGAGTACGAGTTGTTTCAATTCATCCAGGGTATAACCCAACGAGTGGCAAGCCTGCTGATTGGCATAAGTGAAACGCCCTTCCCGATTCATCCAGAATATCGCATCGGCGGCGTGGTCGATGGAGTATTGGAACAATCGAAGCGATTCTTCCACCGCTTTACGATCGGTGATATCGGCGGCGAAGGAGAATAGATAATCTTCGCCCTGATAGGGTAAGTAAAAGGAGGTAATTTCGACGGGGAACAAGGTCCCGTCCTTCCGACGGTGAACGGTCTCAAAAATACTCGAACCTCGTTCTTTGATATTGCGTTGAATGACCGCCAATTCATCCGGACCGACGAACGGATCGATATCGAAGACCGTCATACGGATCAGTTCGTCGCGGGTATAGCCCAAATTCCGGCAAAAGTGTTCGTTGACCATCGAAAGATGCCCATCCGGATGGACCCGATGAACGCCAATGCTGGCGCGATCGATGCAGGATTGCATCACTCGCAATTCGCGTTCGGCTTCGACGCGTTCGGTGATATCGCGGGCAAACGCGACGTGAATTTCATTCTCGCCCAAAAACAGATGCTTGGCCAATACCTCGACGGGAAAGTTTGTTCCGTCTTTCCGGCGATGCCGGGTAAAGAAATGCCCTGTATAGTTATCTCCCTCTCGAAGAGACCGTTCTATCTCGATATACCATTGTTTTTCCCCGAAATCGGGATCGATCTGCCATAAAACCATTTGTTTCAATTCATCCAACGAATAGCCCAGCGAACGACAGGCTGCCCGGTTGGCGTAGACGTAATGGCCGTCTGGTTTTAACCAGTATATGGCATCGGCGGCATTTTCGATGGAGTATTGAAATACCCGCAACGCTTCTTCGGATTTCTTTCGTTCCGTAATATCGACGGCGAAGGAAAAGAAATACTCTTCGTTCCGATAGGGGAAATAATTGGTGGTGATTTCGACGGGAAACAAGGTCCCGTCCTTGCGCCGATGCTGCGTTTCAAAAGTATCCGAACCGCGTTCCTTGATTCGGCGCCGGATTTCGATCCATCGATCCGGGTCGACCCATGGATCGATATCGAAAATAGTCATTCGGCAGAGTTCATCCCGGGTGTATCCCACATTCTTACAGAAGAACTCATTGACCATCGTGATGCGTCCCTCCGAATCGATCTGATGGACGCCGATACTGGAGGAATCGATGCAAAACTGAGTGAATCGAAGTTCGCGCTCGGCTTTGACGCGTTCGGTGATATCGCGCACGAAAGCCATGTGGATTTCCCGATCTCCGAAACGAAAGTGACTGGCCAGTACTTCGACGGGGAAACTCGTTCCATCTTTCCGGCGATGTGTGGCGATGCAATAACCTCCGCATCGATCGCCTTCCTTAAGATAGCGATCTTTCTCCGAATGCCAATTTTTCTTTCCCGAATCGGGATCGATATCCCATACCGAGAGACGTTTAAGTTCTTCCAGTGTGTATCCCAGCGAGCGACAGGCTTCCCGATTGGCGTATAGATAGTGCCCATCATTATCCATCCAGAATATGGCATCGGCGGCGTGTTCGATGGAGTGTTGAAAGACCCGCAGCGATTCTTCCGCCGCTTTTCGATCCGTGATATCGCGGACAAACGAAAAGGAGTATTCTTTTCCATTGAAGGTGAAGTAGTTCACGGTTACTTCGACGGGACAGGTTGTTCCATCTTTTCGAACCTGAACGCTTTCGAACGTCCCCGACGAACGTTTCCTGATTTGTTCTCGATTCTTCAACCACGTCTCCCGGGTGAAAACGGCATCGATATCGAAAACGGTCATCGACAACAATTCATCGCGCGTATAACCCAGGTTTTCGCAAACCGTCTGGTTGACCGCCGCAATGCGACCGTCCGCTTCGATTCGCATGACGCCGATCGAGGCTCGATCAATACAAAATTCCGTCAGGCGAAGTTCGTGTTCCGTTTTGACCCGGTCGGTAATGTCCCGATGGACGATGATGGCATTGGTAATGACGCCGTTTTCGTCCTTGATGGGAGATATGGTTACATCGATATAAACCCGGGTTTTCTGTTGCAGATCGATCTGAGTCAGTTCGGCGGTGTCGTATTCGAGAGTGAATTGAACGGTTTTTCCTTCCTCGAATACAGAGCGGATCAGCGGAGTAAAGCCTTTTTCTTCAATGATGTTGTCGTTTGCAATACTGTATTTATCGACCAGTTCTTCTTCGCAGGTATTGAATAATCGATAGCATGCCTGGTTCCCGCGGAGGAAGGTTCCTTTATCGTCGGAGATCCATAGGGAATAGGGATTTTGATCGATGATATTATTGAGCAGTTTTTCGGTCTGTTTTTGCCGTTCGATGGTGGCCTGCATATTCTCGAGCAGCCGGTTCACGGTGTGGCAGAGTTCGTTCCAATCGCCATCGCCCGAATCGGATTCAATCCGGATGGAATAATCACCGAGAGCGGCTTTGCGGAGGGAGTTTAGTAGTTCATTCATACAAGTATCTTGCATCTTATCAGTACTATCCATCATCCAATCAATATTTTCAAAAATACAGAGCAATTCCAATGCCAATTTTTGCAGACAATAAACAAAGAATCACGGTTTTTTGAGCGGAACCATGCGACGTACAATACCTAGCCAAAGATATTTGAAATTCAGGTATTTGCAAATTCTTTCAAGGCTCAAAAA
>CAZFOX010000559.1:0-4040 GCA_964520565.1 uncultured bacterium
TCGCCAGTTCACCCAGCGAGGCAAGCAACCTGTCCGCGCGCTGGAAGTGTATTATCAAAAACCCCGCTTTCAGGATACTCTTTTGGGCGAAGGGTGGGATTTGACCGCGCTACCCGTCAAAAATATGGTCCCACCGGATGGGGAAACCACTCCGCCAGCCGATCTACCCGAGGGAGAGCCATTCGATCTGATCTTCTGCTTCGATGTTTTGGATAAAATCCCCCGGCCCATGGATTTGCTGACCCGGTTGCACAAATATTTAAAACCCGACGGCGGATTGTATGTGGAAACTTTCAATCCATCAGTCGCTCCGCGATTGAATCAAATATGTCTGACCAGCGAAAACACCTGTGTTTTTACCTTTCATTCCCTGATTTATTCGCTTTATAAGGCCGGTTTTACCAATCAGGCCGCCGAGCTTTGCGGAAATATGCGATGTTTTTGTACAAAAATCGAACCCAATCCCGAGGCCGACGCCATCAAACTGGTTCCCAATAATTATTGGTCTCATATCGTTTACCGGTTCCATCGCAATCATTACTGGGCCTGGACATCCGGTTTTATGAACCGATATATCACCCAGGCGCAAAACCGGCCCGAGTTTCTCAACCAGACCCGAAACCTGCTACACCAGCGGTTGGAAGATTTGTCCGTGATTCGCGATGTTTGTGGTTCGGTGCTTTTATTCGTTCAAGAAATCGATACGGTCCGCCGAACTCTCTCGCAGGATTGGAGCCTGACACTCCAGCGGATATTCAACATTTTCTGTAACGATTACGCTCTTTACGATATTCTCCGAACCGGAGCGCCGATCCAGGATTTGGGAACCATGCCCGGTATCGAACGATTTTACTACAACGACAAAATGATATTTATGACCGATATCGATTATTTCGAACGATTTTTTAGTCAGGAAGAAGCCGGTCGGCTTTGCGACTCGATTATCCAATCCGGCGAAGTGGTGTGTAAAACACTCAGTTCCTTCTTATAACCTTATTTCGTGAACCGAATTCAGCGATTTTTATCAATGCGTATCAAAGACGGGGTGTGCACATTAATGCACACTTCTTGGAGAACCATTCTATTAGTCTGACCGCCTGGAAATGTCGGGTATTTCTCTCAACCAGGGTGAGAGGTTTTCTCTATCTCCTACTGGGATGAGCCGGGGTGAGAGATGTGATTGTCTCCATCGGCCTGCGGGCGGGGACACCCGCGCTCCTTGGGTTCACTCTCCCATGAGGAAAGGGTTAGGGTAAGGGAAATGGGAATCGCACGAACCAGTCATACTATCCCGGTCGCTCTACTATATATATTCGTTTAATTTTTACCGATTCACGAGCCGCAGCAATGGTGAATAGTGGATAACGAGGCGTTGTGTGGAAACGGGCAAGCCAAAGCGAAGAGTCCGTTATTTAAAGCTCATAGTTTCAGACAGTTATTTAATTATCTGCATGATGAATTCTAAGACAAAACGAGTAATGTTACAGGGAAAAAATGAAATGTGGAATGCTCAAGATTTTTTCAATACTGGACGATACTAGGAAACGATCCTGTCAAAATCCTTTTGCTAAGAAAATAACGTTGGATGAAGTTCATAGAAAAAAAGATGGTAAGAAAGGAGGACGGCCCCGGTAACTAACATAACATAATCCATCCTCGCCCATCCGGACGGCCAGGCCGCCAACCTGGAAACGATGGAACGGTTTCTGGAAAGCAACACGGGGCGAATATTCCCCAATCTGAGAGAACCCACCGATTCAACGGGACTTATGGTGTTCGCACCACCATACTTGACCGGCGATTCGAACTCTTCCAGGTGAAAATATTCATAAACCCTAATGATAGCACCCAAACGAGCGGTCAAATCGCACCCTATGGCCGCTGGATCCGGCAAGGAAGCCGGGTTCTCGTTTCAAGGAGGAAGAAGCATGAGTATTTCCAGAATTGTAAACAATATTTCCGCCGTCAATGCCAACCGTAACCTCGATAAAACCGGCCGTGGACTCCAGAAATCCATCGAGCGTCTGTCATCCGGACTCCGGATCAACCGGGCTGGTGATGACGCCGCCGGTTTAAGCGTCGCAAACCGCTTGAGAACCCAAGTAGAAGGCCTCAACCAAGCGATCACCAATGCTTCCGATGGTATCAATGTCATTAACGTGGCGGAAGGCGCGCTGGAAGAAACCACCGCCCGTCTCAACCGCATTCGCCAACTGGCCATTCAGGCAGCCAACACGGGCGTCAACGATATGCCCGCCCGGCGAGCTCTGCAGGACGAAGTTTTCCAGAGTATTGACGAAATCACTCGAATCGCCAATACGACTCAATTTGGAAGCAACTACCTGCTGAATGGCGACTTTTCCATTAAAACCGAGTTGATTAAAGGGCAGCAGGACATCGGCCTTTCGATCGACGCCTCCCCCGTGGCCAGTACCCTGGCCAGTGGCAAGTCTTTTATCAACATTATTAAGATTGAGGAAGGTATCAACCAGATCATCTCCGGCGAAGAAGGAACAGGACAGCCCCAGGTCATCAACATGGGCATCAGAATTCAGACCGATTTCGCCGTGTCGATGGCGTATTTTTCCGCTAATGCTAATTTTGATACAGCACTTACGGGTGCGACCTCGCTTCGCAATAGCTTTTTTAACGGCGTCAGCATTATCGGTAAAGACACGTTCGTCTTTGAAGGCGTTCTGGCGGACGGCGTAACCAAGTTTACCGGTACCTTCAGCGTGGGCGCCGGCACCGCGACCGTCACCCGTCTGGGAGAATTCGTACAACTGGCGATCGACGATGCCGAAAAGGCTCTGTTTGGTGTGAATACCACAAACAGCATCCCCACCGCCTATCGAACCACGATCAGCGCAGGGACAGGAGCCAATAAAGGCCGTCTGGTGATGAGTTCCCGAGGGAATTTCATTAATCAGGCCAGTGTATCCTTCAACCTGGTACGAAACGCAGAAATCGTGACCCGCGCCCTGGGCGTAACCCGATCGAACGCCATCGGTGTTGAATCCCGTCTATCGGGTACCGGCCAGGTGGGGAACAGCATCACCGCTATCACCGGTTCGACCTTCGGCGTAGGTCAGTTTGAAATCACGGTCAAGGACGTTCAGGCCGCGCAGCAACGCAAAACGGAAAGTTCCATTGTATTCCGCGACCAAAACGGTGCGGTCATCAACCGCGCGACATCTCTTTACGGCGACGGATCGGTCGGCGGCACGAAATCGCTGGTGTTGAACGGTACCTTCGTGGGCGGCGTCTATACAGGCGGCGTCTCCATCATGAACGGGGATGTCATCATTCTGAATGGAACCAACGTTGACGGAACCACCTTTGAAGGTAAATTCACCTTCCAGCAAGCTGCCGCTGCCAGCGCGACTTTGTACGATACGACTCTCAACGATTTCAAATTCAGTTCCATTTCCGGTCTGATTATGGAGATGAACTATCGTACTCGTGATTACTATGCGACGGCAACCGGAATCGCTGACGGCGTGCAAAGCCGATTTGAAGACGCCATGTTCACCTTCACGTCGTCCGGAAAGATCCAATTGATCGACGACGTGGGCCGTTCCAATTCGCAGACCTCTTTCACCCTGACCTTCCAAGGCAATCCGGCTCGTCTTACGCGCGACAATTATACCTTGCAGGACGACGCCTATCTCGCCCAGGAAGGATTTGCCGAACAGGCCACCTTCCGAATTGAGGGCGGCGAAGAAATTCGCGCTGAAGCGGGAGAAGTGATTACGCTGGTCGGCCCCAAGGCCACCAAGGAAGGCATACCGCAATCCCGAGTCACCCTGCGCGTCGGCAGTGGCCTGACGGCGGGAACCGATAAACTGGAAACCACACCGGACAAATTCACCGGTACGTTGAACGGCGGCCAGAAAGTGACGTTCGGCAACGGCGACCAGGACGTCGTGTTCGTCGATGGAAACAGCGGCGGCAACCGCGGTGTGGCCCGGTTCGTGACGGTCGACTTTGACAACATCATCGAAGTCACTGCCCGAACAGACGGTCTGCCCGATGCAGGA
>CAZFOX010000560.1:0-4024 GCA_964520565.1 uncultured bacterium
CTAGCCGCATCGTATGCCGTACTGCCCGCCGCGCCCAATTGGCCGTTATCAACATCAATGGACATTTCGAATAGCCCCTCGTTAGGAACGCCGAGAGCGACTTTCGAGAACGTTCCTGTCGCGATCTTGCCCAGATCGTGCGAGCAGACGCCCAAGCCGACCAGCACGGTTTTGGAAAGCGCTACTTCGTTCGAATCGATGACGACCCATTCGCCCGTGGCGGTATCCAAGAAGGAAGTCGTAAAGATGTTTCCCACGCGGGTGAGCCGCTGGCGGGAAGGATTGGGGATCACCTTGCGCAGTGCGCTGGCCGTGCTGGCATCGGAAGCTTGCCCGCCGCCGCGCCACTGGGAACTAAACTGGCCGTCGCGGCGAATGCGCGTCGTCATGTAATTCGACCAGCCTTCCAGCCCTTCCGCAGCCATCAGCATGGATTTAATCCAATCCTGGCCTTCATTCCCTGAAATACCAACTGTCGCGCGCAGATCGAAATCGCCCGTCCATTCGCGATACACAAAATGGAAATTGCTGCCGGTGTTGTTCCAGACGTCCGCACCGCTACCCTCGATAGTATACGTATCCGTCGCTGGATCGTATGCCGCACTCCCCGCCGCTCCAAGTTGACCGTTGTCGACATCCACATTGGCGGAAAACATACCGACCTGCGCGGATGAGACCGATGCCACCAGAATGCAGAGCATTCCAATGCTTAACCCGATAAACATCTTTCTCATACTAAAATACCTCCCCATTTTTAAGAATAACTAATCGTATAACTCAAGTTTCTATTTGAGTATCCAAATGGCGGATAGAACGAATAGCAACTCAAGTTATCGTTAACCAACCTTATTCTTTCACACTTCCGATAGTCAGGTCAATGGATGGTTCAATCTTTTTCCATCTTTTTCCATTTTCCTGTTTTTCAACATAGACAATCGCATGATCGATATTGTAAAATCCACGTTAACGATAATTCCAATTAAGAGGAAGAAAGGAGAAACGGATCGGAGAATAGCTGCTTTCAACACCAGCATCGTAGGAAAACAATACATAAAACCACTCATTGGGGAGGGGCAATAATGAAAAAAGTATTCGGAATTCTTGTTGTGTTTGGCTTGATAGCCATGCCGAGTTTTTCGCAGGTCGGTATATTCGATAAAGCGGCGGATTGGACACTGACCACCGCCGGGAACGTGAAAGCGCCGGGCAAAGCGACCGTGGACGGAACCAAGTACACCCTGGAAGGTAATGGCGACGATATCTGGAACACAGCGGATGAAGGATATTTCATCTACACGGAAAAGACCGGCAGTTTCAGCATATCGGGATTGATCTTCTGGGAAGATCCGGGAGCCAATGAATGGTCGAAAATGATCGTCATGGTGCGGGAAAAAGGAGACCTGCCCGGATCGAAGAACTATGGAACCCAGCTGCGAGGTAATCTATTCGGCGACCAGACTCACGCCACCATGCGCGCCACGGAAAACGGTTCCTGCTTCAGCACACAATTCTTCGAACCCGACGATCCAGCAGTGGCCGTTCAGGCCACGGTCGACGGGCTTTGGGTAAGAACGACGCGCATCGCCGAATTAAACATGTTCTTCTCGGAATGGTCTTACGACGGGAAAACCTGGAATCTGGGTTACAACGCCGAAATTCCCATGCAAGATCCGGTGGCCGCCGGATTGGCGATCACCAGCCATACCACGGACGATTACCTGGTTCTCGGTACGATCAAATCGGTCGCCATCACCAGTCCCGTCACACTTCCGGTCATTGGAACGCGCACTTTCTCCGACGGCGGTTTCAAGGCGGGCGACTCGATCGATGTCTCGCTGAAAATACTCAATCCCAACAAAACTGCGGCGGCGGTCAAAGTGGACGACGTTCTTCCCACCGGATGGACGATATCGAACGTGAGCAACAGTGGAACGGCGTCGGGAACAACGGTTACGTGGAATTTGAATGCCGAATTCGGCTATACCACCATCACCTACAAAGCAACCGCCCCGGCCAAACCGGGATTCGACAACACTTGGGCAGGAACGGTGGGTTCCCAAAAAATCGGAGGCTCGGCCTCCCTGTCCGTCGTTCAGGATAAACCGGCAGGCGACCAGATATTCGATAAACACGCCGATATCTTCCGCAACCTGGACGAACTGGGCGGCGAAGGCCTATTAGGATCGGCGACATACGACGCCACGGAAAAAGTGTATACTGTATCGGGCTCAGGTTTGGATATCTGGGGTAACTACGACGAGTTTCATTTTCTCTATACGGAATTATCCGGCGATTTCACCTTCACGGCCCGTATTCTGCATGATGAATCCGAGCGCAGCACCAGTACGGATGTCTGGATCAAGGGGATGTTAATGGCGCGCCAGAACCTGACCGCCGGATCGCCGAACTTCGGAAACCGAGTCCGCCGCGACGGCCAATACAGTTGGCAGATGCGCGCTGCCCAGGACGGCGCCAGTTCCAGCGACGGGAACAACCGCGTCACGTTCTCAACCATCGGCTACGATGCCTCGAATTATCCACTCGTGCGCGTCGAACGAACGGGCGATCAGTGGAAAATCTTCTATAAGGACGAACGGGGAACCGGCAATTGGATTCAAGTCCAAAGCACCCAGACTCTTCACCTGGAAGACCCCATCCTCGTTGGCCTGGCCGTGACAGCTCATCAGACGGGTTCAATTCAGTATACCTGGTTTAAGGAAGTTGAACTGGAAGTGAAAGGCCCGGTGGCAGTACCAGACTGGTCTCTGTATTAATCGTCCGCTCCACCGGACAGAATGCCAAAGCCCTCTTCCTTTTGGGAGAGGGCTTTTTTATGATAGCCATTAGAGAATGATTCCACGATACGATCCCATTCTATCAAATCACGGAGAGGAAGGCGATGGCAAAGAAAAAGGATTCAATCCAAAAGAAACAAGGCGTCTCCCGGCGGCGGTTTTTGGCGGGGAGTCTGGGCGCTTATTCGTTGACAGTCATCGGAAGTTCGTTCAAAGACCGGATGGCGTATGCCGAAGTTCCGTACATCCAGGCGGATTTCATATCTCCCCAATACTACGATAACACGGAAGGCGAGGCGTTACTGGATGTGTTGAAAGAGAAATCGCCGTTCCGGTATTACGGGCCGGGAAAACCCGTCAAGGTCAAGAATTTCGAAAGCGGATGGGGCGAATACATCGGCGCGAAATACCCGTTGTGCGTCACCTCGGGAACGGCGGCGCTGGATTGCGCGATCACCGGCCTGGAAATCGGGCCCGGCGACGAAGTGATTGTGCCCGCCTATACGTGGTGGTCGGATTACACCTGCGTGGTGCAAGCCGGAGCGTTACCGGTGTTCGCCGATATCGACGATACCCTCAACCTCGATCCCAAGGATTTCGAACGCCGCATCACTCCGCGTACGAAAGCAGTGATCGCCGTGCACCTGCTGGGCGGACCCTGCGACATGGATCCGGTTCTGGAGATCGCCCAAAAACACGGCATCAAGGTGCTGGAGGATTGCGCGCAATGCGTGGGCGGTTCCTATAAGGGAAAGAAACTGGGCAACATCGGCGATGTGGGGATTTATAGTTTCCAGTTTCATAAGATGATCAGTGCGGGCGAGGGCGGTGCGGTGGTGACCAACGATCCGATCATATACGAACGGGCGTCCCGCTTTCACGATATGGGCGTGCAGCAGCGCGTGTTCATCGACCGGATCGGCAAGAACAGCCAGGTTCCCGATTTTGCGGGCGAGAATTTCCGCATGAACGAATTTTCCGGAGCGGTACTCGGTGCGCAATTGCCCAAACTGGACACGATGGTCAAGGATATGCGGCGTAATTTCAATTACGTACTGGATGGAATCGAAAAGATTCCCGGAATCCAACTGCGTAAGCGTCCCGATCCCGATGGCGATATCGGTTACGGCATCTTCGTGAAATGCAAGAATAAAGAGGCGCGCGACCGGTTTATCCAGGAAATGGACAAACAACGCGTGGGCGCGGGAACCCTATCCGGCTCGGTGCTA
>CAZFOX010000561.1:0-4012 GCA_964520565.1 uncultured bacterium
CTAACTTGAAATATACGAAGGGTGGTTTGCTTGCGGGCGAGGACGCCCGCGCTCCTTTTTGGGGGATTTCTTTGGTGATGAATGCGTGAATAGGGTTGTGCCTAACTTGAAATATACGAAGGGTGGTTTGCTTGCGGGCGAGGACGCCCGCGCTCCATTTTTGGGGGATTTCTTAAAAGATGCGACCGTGGACATGGTTATAAATAACTTAAAATAAATGACTTATATTCAAGCGATTTTTTTGTGTCAAAAAAGAAAAAATCGCTTGACATTGATGGAGAAGCGTGCATAATAATAGATACCATTGTGATAAGTTGTACTGGCAAATTTTCTCGACCCAAGAAAAATTTGCAGAAAGGCCGCTTTCGAGCGGCCTTTTCCATTGTGAAGGAACATGAAACTGCGCTTTGCCATGCCTCTGGGTTGTGCTAGGATACTGTTTCATAGAAAGCGAGAACAATCGGCCCGAGGTGTCACCGCGGGCTTGTTTCACGAATAGAGGGTTTTTGGACGGATGCCATGCGTTCGTACCCTGCGGATCGAATCGACGAGGTCCGGGGGCGAATCAAGGGCGGAAAAACGCCGCCCTTGGCACCCATAATCCGTTAACAAGATGACATTGAGCAAGGGGACGGGATTATGGAGATGCGGGCAACCCGCGCGTGGGGCGCGAGGAAGGAAACCTAATCCAATGCAGCGAATACTGGTAACCGGCGGAGCGGGATTCATCGGTTCCAATTTCATCCAATACATGCTGGAAATCTACGAAGACATCGAAATAGTCAATCTCGACAAATTGACCTATGCGGGAAATCTCGATAACCTGCGGGCGGTGGAGCGCGACAGCCGTTATTCATTTTTCCAGGGCGATATCGCCGACCGGCAACTGGTCAATGAGATTCTATCCTGTAAAAAATTCGACACTCTAGTCAATTTCGCCGCTGAAACCCATGTGGATCGATCGATCAATCGTCCGGACGATTTTCTGAAAACCGATATTTATGGCACGTTCGCTCTTCTAGAAGCGGCGCGGCAATGCGGTATTCAACGTTACATACAGATCAGTACCGACGAGGTCTATGGCTCGATTCAGGAAGGTTCGTTTACGGAAATCAGCCCGATGATGCCTTCTTCGCCCTATTCGGCCAGCAAGGGGGGAGGCGATCTTTTATGCCGCGCTTATTACAAGACTTATGGACTGCCCACTCTGATCACCCGGGCGGCCAATAATTACGGCCCCTTCCAATACCCGGAGAAACTGATTCCTCTTTTTATCACCAATGCCATCGAAGACCAGCCGATGCCGCTTTATGGGGATGGCCGCCAAATACGCGAATGGCTGTATGTGGAGGATCACTGCCGGGCTATCGATACCGTGTTACAGAAAGGACAGCCGGGAGAGGTTTATAACGTCGGGGGATATTGCGAGGCGCAGAACCGTATTATTGCGGAAACGATCGCCGATCTACTCAAAAAGCCCCGCGATCTGATTGTGTACGTCGATGACCGTCCCGGTCACGATACCCGTTATTCCGTCGATTCGTCCAAACTCAAGGCCTTGGGCTGGGAACCGAAAATCTCTCTTGAGGATGGGCTTTCCCGTACGGTGACGTGGTATAAGAAGAACAAAGAGTGGTGGAAGAAAATCAAGGAATCCGATTATAAGTCCTATTATAAGAATCAATACGGGAAGCGACTGGCCGTCGCGAAAAGCTGAACGGCCGTTGCGAGAGGATTTCATCCGGGAGAGAACGCGACAAATGACAACCAATCTGAAGGGTGTCATCACTGCCGGAGGGCTGGGAACCCGGCTTTTGCCCATGACGCGGGTTACCAACAAGCATTTACTGCCGGTGTACGACCGTCCCATGATTTTTTATCCGATCCAGGCGCTGGTGCAAGCGGGGATCGAAGATATCATGATCATAACCGGCGGCAACCATGCGGGCGATTTTCTTCCCCTGTTGGGAGATGGGCGGGAGTTTGGATTGAAGCGCCTTCACTATACCTATCAGTCCCGCGAGGGTGGCATCGCCGAAGCGTTATCGCTGACGCGCGAATTTATCGGCGCGGATAACGTCATTGTGATGCTGGGCGATAATATCATTGAGAAGAATATCGTCGCTTACGTAAACAAGTTTCGCAAGAATCCCCAGGGAGCGCGTATTCTTCTGAAAGAGGTCGAGCATCCCGAACAGTACGGCGTGCCCTCATTCGACGACCGGAACCGGATCGTGCGAATCGTCGAAAAACCCAAGGAACCGCCCACGCGGTATGCCGTGACCGGAATTTATATGTACGACAACCGGGTATTCGATATCATCGATACGCTGAAACCTTCCCTGCGCGGCGAGTTGGAAATCACCGACGTCAACAACGCTTATTTGAAAGCGGGCGAGATGGAATACGATATTCTGGACGGCTGGTGGGCGGATTGCGGCGAGACGCGTTCCTCACTGCATGAAGCCGGTTGCCTGATCGCCCGGACGGGCGCGAATAATCTGGACTGAACCCAAGCCAAAGATATTTGAAATTCAGGTTTTAGTAAATTCTTTCAAGGCTCAAAAGGTGTTCTGAGAGATAAACTCGCAGAATCGCCTTGAAAAAATCTATTGGATAAATTTATGACGAGTCACTCGAACGGAAATCCCTTGCTTCCCTTCACAGAAAGTCTTTTGGACTGCGGCGCGACGCTGGTTCATAAGGAAGTTCGCTCCGCTCCCATCGTCGCCATCGATATCTGGGTGCATACCGGCGCCATTCACGATCCCGAACCGGGTTTCGGGTTGTCGCATTTTTACGAGCACATGTTTTTTAAGGGAACCGAACGCCACGGCGTGGGCGAGATGGATCGAATCATTACTTCGCTGGGGGGGTACAACAACGCCGCCACATCGTTGGATTACACGCATTATTACGTGGTGCTTCCCGCCGCCGGATGGAGGCAGGCGCTGGACGTTCTTCTCGATTCGCTGCGGAATCCCATGTTCGATACTGCGGAAATCGAACGGGAGCGGGCGGTGATTGTGGAGGAGATCAAGCGGCACGAAGACAATCCCTGGTCGAAGATTTACGAAGAATTCACACAGGCCGCTTTTAACCGTTGTCCGTACCGGCGGAGCGTATTGGGAACCGAGGAATCGCTGCAGACCATCCAGCGCGATACGTTTCTTCAATACCTGAACGACCGGTATCGGCCGGAAAACATCTCGTTGTGCGTGGTCGGCGACATTGCCTATGAGGAACTGGAGGACACCTGTAACGAATTATTAGGCGGCCCTTTGAATAATCCCATCCCGCCGTTATCGCTGACCTGGGATCTGATCGTCGAGCCGCAGGATGTAGTTATCGAGCGGGATGTCAATCAGTCGTACCTGTTGATCGGGTATCCCACGCCGGGGATTTATACGACCCTGGATGAATACACCTTCGATCTGCTCTCCATAATCCTGGGCGAGGGTTGTTCGTCGCGGCTTCACCGCCGGTTGCACGATCAGCTGGGGCTGGTCTCGTCCGTTAGTTGCACGTCGTGGACGATGAAATACGCCGGATTGTTCCTTATCGAAGCGGTGACGGAAGACGACAAACTCGAGCAGGTGGAAAATGAAATCCAAGGTGAATTGAAGCGCATCCGCGATACTCTCACCGCGGATGAACTGGCCAAGGCCAAGAGTATCACCCACGCCGATTACGCTTTTTCCAACGAGAAGATGATTTCCATCGCCCATACCTATGGTTACAGCCGGGTTACAGTCAACATCGAACATGCGATCCGTTATCTGGATCGGATCGAAGCGGTGACTATCGAGCAGATACAGGACAGTATCGACCGATTGATTCTTCCCCAACGGCGTTGCCGGGGACGGCTGATTCCGAAACCCTCTTGAGTTCGAGCGATCATGCTGATTGTTTTTTTGGTTATACTCGGCGCGCTCTATTTCGCTTTTTCGGCCTCTCCTGGCGCTCCGGAACGAATCCATGGAGATACTGCTATTTCATTATCGATCGCCAT
>CAZFOX010000562.1:0-4011 GCA_964520565.1 uncultured bacterium
GCGTCGATTTGCGTGTCGATCGCTTTCCACAGAGTATCGTAACCCCGGTAATAGAAAAGCGACTCATAGATTGTTTGAGGTACGGTTGGATTATCGGCGAGTGTGGGAGGGACATCGAGGACGCGGTCTTCAAGAGGAAATTCGCACTGTTGCAGAATGTTCCGCACCCATTCTTTGGGATCTTCTGTATCGGCGACGGGCGTCGATCGAATGCGTTCGCTGAGAGAACGTATTCGCTCTTTCATTTTCACCAGATTGGCGGGTTGAAGACGGTAGATTGGCGAGACCAGTTCTTCCGCTTTCTGTTGTTGTATACCGGTATTAATTTCATCGATGTAATCGAATTCCAATAATGCCGAAACCAGGCGGGGAGACGGCTGTCCGACTCTGAAACCGCTATCGTCCAGAGCCGACATAGGCCGGATCATAAAATCGATCATTCCGATCGAAACCAGAAGGAATGTGTAATAAATCGTAAACGGGCGAATGGAGGTCCACAGAGATTGCAGGCGGCCCTTCAAGGAAACCGGTTTCGTTTTCGTCCCGTTTCCCCTTTTTTTATCGGAAGCGCGAGTCGGATTGCTCATCGTTTCAACCGAGGATTAGTACGCCGCTTCGGAATTGGCAGGGCGGCGGTCGTTCTCAGCCTCCTTGAGAGTGGAATCGGCCTGTCCGTTATTTTCTTCATAGGCGGCAACTATTTTTTGAACCAGAGGATGGCGGACGATATCGTGTTTATTGAGGTAGACGAACGATATCCCCTCGATGCCATTCAACAGACCGGCCACTTCGATAAGCCCGCTTTTCCGGCCATTGGGCAAATCGATTTGCGTAACATCCCCGGTGATCACTGCCTTGCTATCAAATCCCAGCCGGGTCAGGAACATTTTCATCTGTTCGCGGGTCGTGTTCTGCGCTTCGTCCAGAATGACAAACGAACCGTTCAGTGTGCGCCCTCGCATATACGCCAACGGTGCGATCTCTACCACTCGTTGTTCGATGTATCGTTGCACGATATCCGGGCTGAGCATATCGTACAAGCCGTCGTAGAGGGGACGCAGGAAGGGATCTACTTTGGCCTGCAAATCTCCGGGAAGGAACCCCAGCGATTCGCCCGCTTCGACGGCCGGCCGGGCCAGAATGATCCGGCGCACCTGCTTGCTTTGCAAGGCGGAAACGGCGGCGGCCACGGCCAGATAGGTTTTTCCCGTTCCCGCCGGGCCGATGCCAAAGACGATGTCGTGACGGGCGATGGCGTTGATGTATTTCCGCTGGCCGGGCGTTTTGGGTTTGATCATCCCCTTGCGGGAACGAAGGGGCATGATAATCGGGGAAAATTCCTCGATCGGACCGGGAGAAGTTTCGCTGGGTTGAGTCGAGAGCAGGTACTCGATATCGCGCCGGGTGATTCGATCGCCCTGCCGGTGCAATTTCAACATTTCCTCAAAAATCTGCATAATCTGGGAGACTTCGCGGGCGCTGCCCGATACGGTAATGATATCCCCGCGCGCCACAATCGAAGCATGGAACCGGTCTCGCAATATCCGGAGGTGTTCGTCGCGTATACCGAAGAGATTCTGACTCTCTTCTGCGTCGATCAATTGCAGCGTTTTTTGAGCCTCGTACGTTGTAATGGACTGTTGAATAACCACTTAGTGTTTACCTACCTCCGGATTATCTTCTCATAATGAATGTGTTGCAGATTCGAAATGCCGTATTAACCGGGTATGATAATATTGGGAAATTGCATTTGTGGAACCTGGAGTGGTTCTCAAAATTACGTTCATATATGCGTTTCGAAAAAGCCGGAAATGATTGGCTTTTTCGAAGATGGAGCGTGAAATGAACGCACAAACTTTTGAGAACCGCTCTGGATGGGCGAATTGCGATTCGATTCGTTCCCTAGTATCGAGGGATATCAATCGGAAAATCGGCATCCGGACATATCCCCAAAAAACAACGATCCACCGGAACCCTATGCGGCCGGCGGAGCGGGATTTTCCAGATGGATTGAAACGGCGTTTCCAATATCCGGAAGGATCGGTTGGAGGGTGGCCGTCGGTTTCGTTCGAATAATCTTTCATTACAGCAAAGTCTACCAATACTCAAAGGTTATGTCAATCAAGGCTGGGTCTTGCTTTACTTTGAGATCAGTTGGCCCTCGATCGCCTCGATAATGGTTGTTAATGCCTTGATTCTAGCCCAAAGTTTACAATCGCCTTCGATAATTGTCCAAGGGGCATAATTGGTGCTGGTGCGTTCGACCATTTCGTTGATCGCTGCGGCGTATTGATCCCATTTTTCCCGATTGCGAAAATCTTCATCGGTTAACTTATGTTGTTTGTGGGGAGTATTCTTTCGTTCCTCGAAACGCCGCCATTGTTCTTCTTTGGATAGGTGTATCCAGAATTTGACTATAACTGTGCCAAAATGAGCCAGATGGCGTTCGAATTCATTGATTTCATAAAAAGCGCGTTTCCAATCTTCCGGTTTACAGAATCCCTCGATGCGCTCGACCATGACCCGCCCATACCAGGAGCGGTCGAAAATGGCGAAGTGGCCGCCTTTGGGAATATGCCGCCAGAATCGCCAGAGATAATGGTGTGTGGCTTCGTCGCCCTGGGGCGCGGCGATGGGGATCACGTTGTATCCGCGCGGATCGAGTTTTTGGGTGACGCGCTTGATGTTGCCTCCTTTTCCGGCAGCGTCCCATCCTTCATAGACAATCACTACCGGTTTGCGTTGCTGATAGCAAGCGAACTCCAGTTCACGCAGGCGATCCTGTAACTCGCTCAATTTTTTAACGTAATCTTCCCGGCTGATGGTTTTGGAAAGATCGATGCGATCGAGAATGGTGCTGGTTTCAGGGTGCTTTATCTCGCTGGATGTGGGAATAGCGGCAATGGAAACGTTAAATCGGGGCGGTTCCGCCAGACAGCGCTTGAGCGTTTCGGTGACCGTCCGCATGATATGTACGCGGCGGTGGCGGCGGTCGGTGGCGGCGACAATCGTCCAGGGAGCGTAGGGAGTATCGGTTTCCACCAGAATCTCGTCGGTGACCTCGACGTATCGATCGAATTGTTTGTGCGCCTTCCAATCTTCTTTGGAAATCCGCCAACCTTCGTAGGAACTTTTTTCCATGCTGCGGAAGCGCTTCTTCTGTTCTTTCTGGGAGATATGCAGCCAAAATTTGAGCAGAATCGCGCCGTCATCCACCAGTTGCCGCTCGAACTGTTTGATCTCCTCCTTGCGTTCGCTCCAAGCCCGGTTCCCCAGGAGTCCATTGACCCGGTCGGCGATAGCGGGCATGTACCAGGCGGTATCGAAGACGCCGATCTCTCCCTTGCCGGGAATGGGGAGCCAATGCCGCCAGAGGGGAGGACGCAGGAGTTCCTCTTCGGTCTGATGGAGTTGGGTGAGATGGACTTTAAAGCCGCGCGGATCGAGGGGAGCGACCACCTGACGGATGCTGTCGCCCTTGCCCGATGCCTCCATGCCCTCGAACAGGATGATGACCGGCCGGCGGGAATCTTTGATCCGTTGTTGCATATCGCGCCACTCATCGTTGAGGGGCGACAGGTATTCCTGGGCTTTCTCTTTGGAGAGCGATTGGTCGAGATCGAGGCGTTCCAGCATGACGAACCTCCAGGGGATCGTGAGAAAGATTCGAATGAATACGGTATCATACGATATTTTGATAGCCTTGAATACGGTGGATGGGGGGAACGATAGGTGTCCGCACGCCTTGCTGTTATGGTGTACTATAACACATTAACAGTTGTTTAGGGAAAAGAAGGATTTTTGCCGGTTGCTCGTTGCGGTACCCTCCTATATATAGGATATCGTCCGGCTAATTGATTGTATAATCGGGAGATTACGGTTATAAGGAAGGATTTCGATCGGAAATGGGGGTATTGATAGGGGGAGTGCATTCCCATTTCTTGAGAGAAGATTGTTTCATGGTCCTGCAGTCTCGTTCAGATAGTCGTAGTTTAAAACCGGGTTGGGTAA
>CAZFOX010000563.1:0-3995 GCA_964520565.1 uncultured bacterium
GACTTACATAATTTGATCCATTTCTAAAGAAATGGCCTTATATAGACGGCTAGATCGTAAAGAAGAAGAAAATGAGAACGCTGAAATATACTTTCTGGCAGGATGGCGGCTATTTTTTGGGATATCGGAATGATTATCCGGATTACCAAACCCAGGGAGCGTCTAAAGAAGAATTGATCGAGAATCTCAAGGATATATTGACCGATATTGAATCCGATGAAGTCCCTTTCATTCGTAAAGTGGAAGAGTTGGTGTTATCCGAATGAAAAGAAAGGAACTCCTTGAGATTGTTTGTGATTAAATCAATTCCCTTCCTTGTATCCGTTCGTTGGTAACGGAACCCGCTTTCAACAACGATAGTCCTCCCTCGCACCGGCCGCACCGAAAAACTTGCCGTCTCAATGGGGAATAAGGTATTATTATTAAATAGAAATCTCGCATTTCTATACAATTCATGCCGATCTATGCCATACTGTTTTACGAATGGAAATTTATTGGGAGAGAGGAGATCGTTTCATGCTTTGGGAGAAGGCGGTATCGCGCCGGAGATTCTTGGAGAAACTGGCTGCGGCAGGAGCGAGTACATTCGCCGCGCCGCATATCATTCCCGCCACGGCCCTGGGGAAAGAGGGCGTGGATGCCCCCAGTGAACGGATTACGCTGGGAA
This sequence comes from uncultured bacterium, assembly GCA_964520565.1. GTDB lineage: Bacteria > Hinthialibacterota > Hinthialibacteria > Hinthialibacterales > Hinthialibacteraceae > CAZFOX01. Next base: position 668 of record CAZFOX010000563.1, read on the forward strand.
TCATCGGAACCGGCGATCATGGGGTGAACCGCAATATCGTCCGGTTTATTCCCGAACCGGACGCGCAGATTCTTGCGGTCTGCGACGTGGATCGATCCCGGCGGCTCGGCGCGAAGAAATTGATCGAGGAACGTTACGCGGAGAAATTTCAGGGAACCTATCAAGGCTGCGACGATTACAACGATTTTCGCGAAATCATCGCCCGCGACGATATCGACGCGGTGATGGTGGCAACGCCCGATCATTGGCACGTTATCCCTTCGGTGATGGCCGCCGAAGCGGGCAAGGATGTGATGTGCGAAAAGCCGCTCTCGTTAACGGTGTTAGAAGGGCGCATTCTCAGCGACGCCATGAAGAAACACAACCGGGTGTTTCAGACGGCCACCGAAAATCGTTCCGACGAGAATTACCACCGCATGATCGAACTGGTGCGCAACGGGCGCATCGGCAAAGTGCACACCATACGCGTCGATTTGCCGACCGGTCATTCCTTTCAGGAAGCCAGTTTTGAAGAGTGTCCGGTTCCCGAGGGATTCGATTACGACCTATGGCTGGGGCAGGCGCCGGTCGCGCCGTACTGTCCTGCGCGCATCCATTGGAACTTCCGATGGATTCTCGATTATTCCGGCGGGATGCTCACCGACTGGGGCGCGCACATGATCGACCTGGCGCAATGGGGCAACGATACCGAATACACCGGGCCGGTGGAGGTGGAGGGACGCGGCGAATTTCCCAAAGAAGGGCTTTTCAATACAGCGACCACGTTTCGGATTGAATGCAAATTCAGCAACGGCGTGACCATGATCGTGCGCTCCAAAAGCCCGGCGTTACGGTTTGAAGGAACCGATGGGTGGATCGCTAACAACGGCTGGCGTGCCCCATTGGAAGCCAGCGATCCCAAAATTCTGGAAGAGGTCATCGGGCCGGACGAAACCCAAATTTTCACCTGTCCCGAAGGCGAGCAACGGAACTTTCTGGATTGCGTAAAATCCCGGAAGTTATGTTATGCGCCTGCCGAAGTGGGGCACCGGACGATCACCATCGCCCATCTGGGCAATATTTCCATGATGCTGGGACGCAAGATCAAATGGAATCCGGAAATCGAACGGTGTATCGGCGATCCGGTGGCGAACTGGTTACTGTCGCGTCCCATGCGGGAACCGTGGACGCTATAGGCAGCAATCCGTATTCTTATAAACAAGTACCACTATTTTTTAGGAGAGAAACGATGATTCGAAGGACTTTTTTCGTAACGGTGCTGTTGGGGCTTTCGCTGGCGGTTCAGGGATCCTGGTCAGCGGACAATCCCTGGGTGGTTTATGAGGGGAAAGAAGGAATTGGCAAAGGGAAGCACATCGTTTTTGTGACGGGCGATGAGGAGTACCGTTCGGAAGAATCGATGCCGCAATTGGCGAAGATTCTGGCGGAGCGGCACGGTTTTAAATGCACAGTTCTATTCGCGATCGATCCCAAAGACGGCAGCATCAATCCCAATCAGTCCGACAACATTCCCGGCCTGGAAAACCTCAAGGACGCCGATCTGATGGTGATCTTTACCCGTTTCCGCGATCTGCCGGACGATCAGATGAAATATATTCTCGATTATATCAATTCCGGTAAACCCATTCTGGGGCTTCGCACGGCGACGCACGCTTTCGCTTTCAAAAACCACAAGACTTATGTGAAATACAGCTGGGACAACAAGGACGAAGAATTTATAGGGGGATTCGGACGGCAGGTTCTGGGCGAGACCTGGATAAGCCACTACGGAAATCATCAAGTGGAAAGTACGCGGGGACTGATCGCCAAGGGGATGGAAAAGAGTCCCATCGTGAACGGCTGCGAAGATATTTGGGGACCGTCGGATGTCTATGGAATCACCACCCTGCACGGCGATTGCACGCCCGTAATCATGGGACAGGTGTTGCTGGGAATGAATCCCACCGACAAGCCCAATCCCGACAAGGAACCGGTTCCCGTTGCCTGGACGAAAACTTTTACCGGCGAACTAGGAAAGACGGCGCGCGTTTTTGCCACTACGATGGGGCACTCGGGCGATTTGCAAAGCGAGGGATTTCGCCGATTACTCTTTAACGCTTGTTTGTGGTGCCTGGGCATGGAAGACCGGATTCCCGAACGGGCGAATGTGGATATTGTGGGAGAATACAATCCCAGCCCCATCGGGTTCAATAAGGCGAAAAAGGGTGTCATGCCTGCGGATCATATCCGGTAATTTCCCTCTCAACAAAGTGTTATGAAAAAAGACCGCCCGAAGAAATAACTGGGCGGTCTTTTCATTTCTTTACATTTTATTATTTTCTGAAAGATTTCTCAATAAAACGTTCTTTTTTCCGTTGTAACAAATACAATGAATGAAGGCGTTCTTGTGATGCTTTCAAGTAACTCGACTGGGAGGTTCGCTATGGGAATTCCATTATTCAAAACGGTAGTTGTGTCTTTCTTGCTGATTTACGTTCCGATTCTTTCTTTCTCACAAACCGTTCCCGAAATTCAACTGGAGAAAACCGTCGCTCTGCGGGAGTTATTCGGCCGCTCTTACGATGAAAATGTCCTGAAACTCTTCGATGCGGCGGTCGATGAATCCCGAAATGAGATTTATGTATCGGGAATCATGACAGCTCATGTCGCCGTGTTGGATGGAACGGAGGATTCGATTCTGAGAACCAAAGACACGGGAATCACCAGTTTTCAGATCAAATACCTCCAATGCGACGAGACAAGCCGAAGCCTCTATGTGTATAACTTTTCGGAGGGTGAACTTAGCCGGTTCTCTCTGGACGATGAGGAAGCCGCTTCGGCCACGATCGAAGTGGACACGGCTTTGAGCCTGCAGAACGACCCGGATCGCAATCTGTTGTATCGAACTTCTCCAGCCTTCCCCTATCTGTTCTTTCACGATCCCATCACATTGGAAACCCTCGCAATCGATTGCCCTGCCAGTTCTCTTTTGAGCGAAGGGGCGGGGCCGATGATTCTCGATGAAAGCGCCCATCTTCTCTATATTCTCGATATCGCGCGGGGAGACGGCGTTGCCCGTGTCTATGCGATTGACACCGGCGATTACACAATGGCCGATACGGTTACGCTCAATCTGCCACCCTCACAAAATCCTTTCGATTTCGGGCGAGACGCCGACGGGAATTACTATGTCGTGACCGAACGATCGCTCTTCTGTCTGGATGCCGGTGGCGCGGTTATTGCAAAAAAAGATTTTCCCGCGGATCAACAATATGAGGATTTCGTTTTTTATCCCGAGAAACAGGAATCCTACCTGCTCTTCCGCGATGTACCCTCCGATGGACTCGTG
>CAZFOX010000564.1:0-3986 GCA_964520565.1 uncultured bacterium
TAAATCTGCACCGCTCTTTTTCAATCGAAGCCAGGATGGCGCTTGTATCCAGGCAGGAGGAAAGATGGTTACGGGGCCGTTGCTGAGTTGACCATTCTCATTAAAGCCGGTCATTGTATGATTCTGACCGTCAAGAAGCCAGATCAAACCATCCTGATATTGAATATCCACAAACGATTGGTTGGAGAAAATGCGGTTGAGTAAGATTCCGTCTTTGGAAAAACGGTATAACCGAGTGCCATAAATACTGTTTGTGACCATATAAAAAGTATTTAATCCGTCTCCAACGATGCGATCGATCGATGGATTGTCGGAGAAAATCAGGGGAGATGGAGTCAGTAACGTTCCGCTCAACGTAAATATCCAGGCGACAATCGGAGCCGAAGAGCCATCGGGATTCAGGTTGTTTGAATAGACCACAGCGATGGTATCGCCGCTGAGAGCGGTAGCCATGATCCCCGGATGCGAGGGTAATTCCGAATTGACGATATGTTCGGTAAGGCCGAGGTATTGACCGTCATTGCCGATGCGATGGATGGCGATTGTGTTGGGATAACGCAAAACCGCCATTACGGATCCGAATTCGGAACCGGAGAATGCCCAGACGATCGTATCTGCACTCAGATGTTCCACGGGGATCACAGCTCCGGATACGTTTTCCAGGGTAAACGGTTCAAATCGGTATCGGCGAGTCTCGCGGGGCGATTCGAAGAACTTGCCAAAAGCGGCGCCGCCATCGCATAAAGAGATACCGGAATAATCCGGCAGGGAAATAGGCAGTGTACGATTGAAAATACGTCCATATCGATCGAAGGAGATAAATACGAATTCGTTGTTGGACGTCTGAGCCGCAACTGCGTATCCTTCCTGACTGGATGCATATCCACCTGAGGGGGGGATTTTGACCGGCTCGGAGAACAATTGAAATGAGGGATGAATATCCCATAGACGGACAAGTTCCGGCTGGTAGACGGTGGGTGTCGCATTTCCCGATGGATTGTTTCCCGATGTAGGAAGCGGGGTTGGGGTATTGGTCGGCCCCAATTCGGGGGTGGGTGTGGCCGTTTCATCTCCCGTTAGCGTTGGAGTCGGTGTTGGCGATGGCTGATTATCGCTGGGAGTGGGATAGGGCGTATAAGTGGGCGATACGGTTGGAGGCAGTGTCGGAGATGGCGTTGCAATTGGAGTGGGAGTGGAAGTCCTCGTCGCATCGACAGCGGGTATGGTGGAAGTGGGTGTCGTTTCATTCGATGAAGAAGGTGTGGCTGTAAAAGGAGATGTTGGGGTGGATGTAAAAGTAAAAATGAGAGTGGGTGTAGGTGTCAGGGTAATATCCGGCGTCGAAGGGGATGTGGCAGTTACGACCGGTAGGATGGTTGGAGAGGGTGTGATGTTGGGGTCGAGGGTAGGCGTTATGTTTTCGCCTGGTGTAGGGGTGACATTCTCTTCTGGGGTGGGAGTTTCTTCCGGATTGCCGCTGGAAATGGGAGAAAGGCTGTAATAATAGGCATTGGCGAGGGGTAAGAGATCGTTGAGATCGACGATTCCGTCATTGTTTAAGTCGCCTTCCTCCGATCCCGATGCCGTTTGCATCCAAAGAGAGGCAAAACGGAAGAGGTCTTTAGCGTCGTAAGTCTGGGTTCCGTCGTCAAAGAGATCGGAGAGAATAATCTCGGATGAATGGAGATAATTCAGCTTTTCCTGTGAACCAGTCAGAAAAGCCACACTGAATATAAATAGATAACCTATCGTTCGCCTTGCCACGAGGCGCGTCCCTCAAACCCAATGATATCGTAAAATAACAATCGTCCTATTATAGCACAAAGACAGGGATGGAGAAACAGAAATGCATTCAAGAATATCTGCCGCTATGGAATGGAGTAAGCGGAATCAAACAATATATGGATTATCCTTTGGATACGATCAATGCACAGGCATCGTCCATGATTTTACTTAATAGAACGGCCTGGTGGGTAGCATTGGCCAGTATGGAGAAGAAATAGGTTTTTCCACTATTAGAACTAATGATCCCGGAGAGAGCGCGGCATCCATTCAGGGTTCCTGTTTTGGCAAAGACTCTCCCGTGAGCATCCGTTCCCCGCATGCGTTGTTTGAGCGTTCCATCTACTCCCGCTTGGGGAAAGGAATTGAAAAAGTTTTGGGAGTGGACAGAACGGCTCATGGTTTTCAGGACTTGAACGAGTGCGGAGGCGCTGATGCGGTTTTCGCGGGATAAACCAGAACCATCTGCCAGAAATACCGAATCCAGTTTGCATCCATTCCGGAAGTAAATATCTTTAATGGCTAGAGCGCCTGTTTGCCATGTCCCAACACCGTATTCCGCATTACCGAGCGTTTTGAAAAAATGTTCGGCGTAGAGATTTTGGCTGCTTTTCATACATACCTCGATCAACTGATTTAGGGGCAGGGAATTGTGCGTATGAATCGGCTGCCACGTATCCTGGCCGGGCAATACGGTATCGTCGCAATCCCGGGCGTCGCCCATAATTCGGATACCTTCGGCGGCCAGCGTTTCTTTGAAAACCTTAACGAAGAAGAGGGTAGGATTGGGCACGGTGGCATAGGTCGTGGATGCGCCTCGGGCGCGAATGGAGCCTTTTATATCGAGGAGGGTACTGCCTTTTTCCCGTTGGACGACGACTCCCCGTTCCTGATCGCGATTGGCTACCGTCTGAACGGCAGCGTCCAAGGAGAGGTATTGTGTGGGAGGATTCAAACTGACCGAGGCGCGTTGTCCGGCCTTGGATGCACCGAGGATACTAATATCCACGCATCCATCGTTGAAGTATAAGGCGCTGACTTCGGCGGCATACCACTCAACCAGGTCGGAGGGATGCCAGTTCAATCCGTGTGGTTCATCGTCGAAGGCATCATCCACACCGATCAGATTTCCCCGAATCGTTTGGATCCCTTTTTCTTTCAAAAGGCCGGCCCACTCTCGCATCAGGAAGGTGATGTCGCCGTGATTAAAACGTCCCCCGATACTTGGATCGCCCGATCCGGTTACAATTAAATCGCCCTCCAGTATGGCGTCGCGGATACTTCCCGTAACGTACAGGGTGGTTTGATAGGAAAAATCCGGACCCAATCGCAATAAAGCCGCTCCGCATACGACGAGTTTTTCATTGGATGCGGGGATTAACGCCCGTTCCGGGGTTAAGGCGTATAAGGTTTTCCCACTGTCCCGTTCGTCAACTTGAATACTCCAAGTCGCATGGGGATGGCTGAGAAAAAGAGCATCCAGTTCTTCTTGCAGCGGTCCTGCGAGAGGATGCAAGACGGAAGAAAGGAAAAATCCGAAAACCGAACAATAAATAGTACTTTTCTTCATGCTCAACCCAATAAAATCTCACAGTAAAAGAGTGAGAAATGAAAAATGATTGATTCCAAAACCTCCCGTGCGGCATGCAGGTCAGCGCATACTGACGCCACCGGTGGTTCCTGTTTCGGTTGCGGAGTTTTCTTCGTCGGTTTTCTCAATCACGTTTTTCAAGGTATGACTTTCAACATCCATGGTGACATTGACCAACTCGTTCTCTTTGTTGGTGATATTCAAGGCATTGATTGTCTGAACGCGCGGCCCGTATTCGATACCATAAATGAAGTTCATTAATGAGGTATAGCTGGTATCCAGGTCCATGGTCAGAGAACGCTTGATGTAATAGTCCTGACCCGTTTCTTCCATTTTCTTGTTGAATTCCTCGATGACCTGAGGAGGAATCATCTCGTCTTTATAGTATTTTTGATAGGTTTTGAATGTGTCGATCATATCGATAATCTGTTTGACCAGTACGATTTTTTCATCGATGGTGAGCGATTTATCGATTTTCTCCGGATCGACGCCTGGAATTTCGTTTGTCCAGATCAATTCGCCGAGTTGTTGGGCTTTCACACGTAATTCGACGTCGCTGGTTCCGGTATTGCGGAACATTCATGATCACCATGGGTATGGCGTCGAGTTCACG
>CAZFOX010000565.1:0-3986 GCA_964520565.1 uncultured bacterium
CGAAGGAGTAACGGGGAACGCGGGATACGAAGGGGGCATGCGTGCAACATGCCCCCTTTCTAAACGCTCATTCGAAACGGGATCGTACCATCAATCAGGGCTGATAGAGAACAAATTTCCCGTCTTTTACAGTAATCAGTTCAAACGCACTCTTATCGAGACCGCAATGATCCTCGGGCGAGAAATTATACGTTCCGGCGGTTCCATGGAAATCCTTCACGTTTTCAATAAAATCGCGAATCTTCGCAGGATCGTCGCCCACTTCCTCCAGCGCCATGACGACAAGCTGGAATGCATCATAGGCGTGTCCGCCGAAGGTGCTGACTTCTTCGTTAAACCGGCTTTCGTAATCCTGTTTGTATTGCATGAGCAGATCCTTGCGGGGATGCGCATCGGGCAACGTATCCGCCACCAGCAGGGCCCCTGCCGGGAAGATAATCCCGTTGGCGGCTTCGCCCGCCGCCTGCGCGAATTTGATATTCCCGAAACCGTGACTCTGATAGAGCGGGATCGTCATGTTGAGCTGCTTCATGTTCTTTGGAACGATGCTCTGCGCGGCCACAATCGACCAGTTCACCAAAGCCTGGGCATCGGTTCCCCGGATGTTGGTCAGTTGGGCCGTCATATCGGTGTCGGTCGGATTGTACGTTTCGTCCGCCACGATGGTGATATTGTATTCCGGAGCCAGCTTCTTCAGCTGGTCGCGGCCACCCTTGCCGAAACCGGTGGTCCCGGTGATGATGGCGGTCTTTTGAATACCCACTGAATTCATATGTTCGTAGATGCGCCGGACGCAATCGCTGTCGTTCTGGGGAGACTTAAAGACCCACGGCGAAATGGGATTGACGATCTCCACCGCCGCGGCGCAGGAGATCAGGGGTATTTTGTTCTCGTCGGCGATGGGCTTGACCACGGCGCAAACGGCGTCCTGTTTGATCAGTTTGTTGATGGCCAGCACGGTCTTGGTGTTGTCGCCTTCCGTATCCTCAATGATGACTTCCAGGGGATGGCCGTTGATTCCACCGCTTTCGTTGATCTGTTCGGTGAGCATAATCACCGTATTCCGTTCGGGTTCTCCGAGGAAAGACGCCGGGCCCGTGATGGCGAACAGCGCGCCGATTTTATAGGCTTCTTTCGCTTCGGTCTGAGGTTGCTGTGCCGCGTCCTGGGTTCCCTGGTCGCTTTTAGAGCAGGAAACCCCAAACAATAACGCGATTCCGATTATCCATACAAGGGATTTCTTCATGATTCCACATTCCTCCGCTCTTTAGGGGCAGTGGGGTGCAATCGTCGTGAATCGGATCGCACCCCACTGTTGTCGTTCGTCTGCCATTCGAGAGATTTTGGGAGTGAACCGAAAGAGAATCGATCGTTCGCGCCCGCTCAATCTCGTCCTAGAAGGTGTACATAATCTGGAACCGGGTAAACATGGCGCCGTCGGCGTCGTTGAGATAATAATCGCCCGGTTCGAACCATTCAAACAGGAAGTGTCCGCTCAGGTTCTTGGTGAAGACGTAGCTGGTAAGCCATTGCAGGTTATGGCCGCGTTCGTCGCCGTTGCCCGGCCCGTTGTCTTCATCGGCCAGGTAATAAACCCAGCGCAGGGATTGAGTCAGTTTGTCGGTGGGTTTCACCGTGAACATGACTTCGGGAAGGATCATGTTCGACCAAAGCCCCACGTCGGGATCGTTGGCGCCTGTGGCGAACTTGAATCCGTCGTACAGCGAATAAACATACAGTTCGCTATACTTGGGCCATTGGGAATAAAAATCGTCCCATCCTTCGTAATCCGCCGTGGTGGGATCGTCGCCGGACATATACGAAACGCCCGCTCGCACGCTGGGTTTCCAGGCCATGTTATTCAACGAAAGCGTGCTGCTGATCTGGCCGCCCCAGGCATCGCGCTCGACCGTATTATCCCCGGCGAATCGGTTAAATCCCTTGGTCATATCGCCGATCGGGCTGCCGGTGAAATCGACGTTACCCCATTCCTTGCCGCCTTCCGCCGCGAAGGCCAGATTGACGCCATCCTGAATATCGAAGCCATAGGTGGCGCGCATTCCAAGCAGGAAGGTTTGTTCTTTGGGGGACGGATCGTACGGACCAAACGGATAGGTATAAGGATACGGTTGGCCGGTCGCCGGATTCGGATTGGCGGGATGCGTAAATCCCGAAAAGTCGGGCGCATCGTTCTTGTTACGCACGAGGAAATAGGGTTCCAATCCCAGACCTTCAACGTTATCGAACTTGAATTTGTTATAAATCCCGTAGAGGTCTTCGTCGTCTGAATCCTGATAGCCGACTTCCGCCAGTTTCGCATAGAGCAGATCGGATGAACCCCAATCGTGCGCCAGCGACAGTTTGGCGGCGTCGAAGGCGAAGGTCTGCGATCCATCCTGCGGCGTTCCATCCATCAGGATAAATCCATCGCCGTAAATCAGGTCCTGGCGGCCGATCCGCACGCTGAACGGAGAACCGAACATGTCGCGCCATTCGCCCCAGGCGTTATCGAACATCACGTCCTTGGCTTCGACGTAATAATCGAGGCGTTCGTTATCCTGGCCATAGAACCATTCTTTCGCCATACGGACGTAGATTTCCGTATCGTCGGTCGGCTTCCAATCCAGGAACACGCGGGGCCGGAAACGAAAGACTTCGCGTTGGTCGCTATCCCGGGCGTTATTAAAATTCCAGACGTTATCGAACATCAGACCACGGAACCGGATATCGCCGCCGATCTGCAGGGTTCCACCCGGGCCGACGAGTTTGGTCTGCGGTTTTTCTTCCGCCGCCGCTTCGGGAGCGGCCGCCGCGGGTTTGGCCTGTTGCTCCTGCAACATGGTTTTCAGCTCGTTGAGTTGGGCTTCCAGGGATTGGATTTTCTTCTCCAATTCCGAAACCTTATCCTGGCTGTACGCTGGTGAAACCAGGCACGCCAGGCAGGCCGCCATCAATACCAGGGTTGATAATTTTTTCCACATTCTCCATTTCCTCCCGTGGGTAAATTCGTTTTCTTTCCGATAGGGTGAACCATTTCGCATTTTTATTGGCATTGATGTTTTCCCAAAGAAGATCGACCACCTCCCTTCCTGTTTATCCATGTAAAATAGGTTTCCAGAGTGTACGACTCCCCGCTAACCCTCCTTTTTAGAGGATTCTGGGGAGGGGTATTATAACTCGTATAATTCCTCGCCGCTGAGCAGGCGCAAATTGTTCGCCCGAATGACCTCGATCGCACGATCCATCTCTTCAAAGCGGAAGATCAAAATGGCGCTCTTGCCGGGACGTTCCACAAATCCATAGATATAGCCGACGTTCAGATTCTCCCGCCCAAACAGATTGAGTGTCCGGGCCAGGCCGCCGGGTTCGTCGGGAATCGATATGGCTACCACTTCGGTATCGTGAACGGTGAACTTTGCCTCTCGCAGTACCTGCAGGGCTTTATCCACGTCGTTCACAATCAACCGGACAATACCGAAATCGTGCGTGTCGGCCAGCGATACGGCGCGAATGTTCACGCCGTTCTCTCCGAGCAGTTGAGAAACATCGGCCATACGCCCCGCCCGGTTTTCCAGAAAAACGGAAATTTGCCGCACTTTCATTGATATCTCCGGTATATACCTATCGAGAGAAAAACCCACTCGCTGGGGCGCATTCCGGTATTTCACGTCATTCCTGTACGTTTCAGGAATTCCGGAAAGAACCCATCTATCGCTTCACACGGCGCACCGTAATGCAGCCGATTCGATCCAGTCGATCCCTCGGGTTGTCCCTTATTTATTTCACCAAACAGGCGCTTTGCGCGGTTTGTATAACAGATTCTGAATAGAACTCGAATGTATGACTATCGGTCTTTGCTAGTAGTCTGATCGTTTAATATTGCCGGGCAAAAAAACATACTATGAATCACCGGGCGAACCGGATCATCATTAGATTGCTTCGCTTTGCTCGAGATTGCTTCGCTTTGCTCGAGATTGCTTCGCTTT
>CAZFOX010000566.1:0-3981 GCA_964520565.1 uncultured bacterium
CTCCGCAACATCAATCCCCCTTGCTCTTGTCATTGCGAGCGCAGCGAAGCAATCTCGGCTTTGCATCCACGCAAGGAATTAGATTGCTTCACTTCGTTCGCAATGACAGTCCCGTTCCTTTTATTAATCCCGTTCGCAATGACAGCCCCGTTCCTTTTATTAATCCCGTTCGCTATGACAGCCCCATTCCTTTCAATAATCCCGTTCGCGATGACACACCCTTCCTTTATCGCACCACCCTCCGCAACATCAATCCCCCTTGCTCTTGTCATTGCGAGCGCAGCGAAGCAATCTGGGCTTTGCCTCCACGCAAGGAATTAGATTGCTTCACTTCGTTCGCAATGACAGCCCCGTTCCTTTTATTAATCCCGTTCGCTATAACAGTCCCCCATTCCTTTCAATAATCCCGTTCGCTATGACAGTCCCCATTCACTCTACTCATTCAGTTTTTCAGACACGAATATTTTTTCTCCGGGATCATCGCATGTCCCCAGCCGAGGATTTCTTCCCGTTCGAGATTCTTTGCAACCGGTAAAAAACCGGTTTGAGCCAAACCTCCGGCTTGAAAGTATATGGCATCCATATCGGATTCCCGGTTTTCGGGATAATGGGCGAATCCCCCATCGGGCTTCCGGCATTTCAATATCCAATGGTTGGCGCGCCGATAGGCATCCTGAATACGGGAATCTCCGCTTTTCCCGAGTTGCCGCAGGATGAAAAGAGCGTCGAACGCGGCGTGAACGTCCCAATCCGGTTCGAAGAGATGCCATGAGCCATCTTCTTTTTGATCGCGCAATACCCGCTCGACCATTGCATCCGCCTTGGGGGTAGGCAATCCAATCAGCCGGTAATAATGAGCGGCGTGGAAGGTGGAAGCGACGTGATCGCCGACGTACCCATCGGCGGATTGTTTTTGTTCGATAATCGCGCGCAACGATCGATCGAGATCGTCCGGCATCGGCCTACCCAATGCGCTGAAAAAGTAGGGAAAGAAACTGGTCATATACAACGGTAATTTCTCCAATTCTTCCTTCTGGATAAAATACTCAGCAACCGGCATTGGATCGTACTTCGGTTTTTCGTTCATCCATTTCAACGCCACAACGCCCTGGGCGGTGTTGTAAAATTTGGCCTGCGGCGATTGGGGATCCATCGTACCGGTTGGTGGATAGAAAGCGCCGTCCGGCTTTTGGCATCGATGGATAAACTCTTTGGTCTCGTCCGGATAGGGTAAGTCCCAACCAAAAGTTCGGCTTAGAATCGTGGCATAGGCAGGGGCCGCGATTCCCGATAGATTCGTGTCCGACATTCCGGCGTACTGTGGATCGATGCCGGGGGTAAAAGAACCGTCCTTTTGCGCGGTTCGATGGATAAAAGAACGAATTCCATCCAAAACCTCGTTTCCACTCTGCCCAAGAGAACGGGAAACGAAAGTATAACTGCCTGCGATACAGGCCATTTGTTGGATAAACCGCCGGCGATTGTACGTGAGCATCTTCATTCTCCCATTTCGTTTTCATATTCTGGTGATCATCCTACCTAATATCCCGGGTAAAATTAAGCAAGCCTGGAATGATCCGCCGGGAAATAATTGCTACACTCCTATTTAGCATCGCTTGTTTCCATCCGACAATATACAAAAGGACATCATGGTCGATCCTATCGCTTCCCAGGCTCCAATCATTACTCAGCAGGCGCTGTCTTCCGGGCTGGCCGCGCTTCTCAAGCAAGGTCCCCTGCAGGGAACCGTCGCGTTCCAACAGCCTGGGGGAAAAACAACAATTGTTTTTCAGGGGCGTTCTTTCTCGATCGACGTACCGGCGGGGAATCTCAAACCGGGCGATGCCGTATCGGCCAAATTGGTGGAAGGGCGGCTGGTTCTGGAGATACTCTCCCGAATTTCCGATATGGGAGGGCAACAGGCCACCGCTACGGGGACGCGCTCGCTGGCATCCGTTCTGTCCTCGATGGGGATGAGTGGTGCCAACATGCAACTCATCGCTCAGGCACTGCTTCAGGCCGGGATTCCGCTCGATCGAGCCGCCCTCAAGGAACTGGCGCAAATCCTCCCCCAACTATCCGGCGACCAGGTCTCGGCGTTGTCGTTCCTTTTCAGCCGGGGATTGCCGATCAGCCCCGCGATGGTGGCCATGCTGGCCTATCTGTTCGGCACGAAACCGCGAATCGATCAGTCTTCCAACAACGTTCTGGCGAAACTCAACGAATTGGATCAAAGACTCAAGCAGGATGAAGAAGACGAAAACGACCCGGTTCTGAACGCCTCCCAGCGAAGAAGGCTGCGTGAAGCGCAAGGATTGTTCAACCAGGCCATCCCTTCCCTGCAGCCACAGGAGGGCTCGGATTCAAACCGGGATTTGGAAGAGTACCTGCGTTCGGCGTTGTCGTCTCCCGAAGCGCTCCTGCTACTCAATCCTTCGGGAAATATCCGTACCTTGCAAGAAGCCGTTCTTCAATTGATGACAATGCTGCTTGAACTCTGGCCCTATTTCGAGAATTCCGCCCACGCTCAGCTCTTCAAATCCCTGGTGGAAGAAGTTCGTCTTTTGCACGAATCTCTGAGCGGACAGGTTCTTCAAAACTTGCCTCCCCAAACCAGCGAGGGCTTCCATCCCGTCTTTATTCAGATTCCTTTCGACGACCAAGGCAAAAAAAAACAACTGGAATTGCGGTATACGCCCAAGAGCAAGGACAAAAAAAGCGGCAACCTGGATTTGCGAATCGACCTATCCGGTTTCGGACCCCTCCAGGTGGCCATTCAGTGGGATCATCCACGCATTTCGATTTCTCTTCTGGTCGGCGATGAAGACGTTCGTGCTTTTCTGCAACCCCTGTTGGACGACCTGCAGGAACGCCTGCAACAAAATGGATTTCTGGTGCAATCGTTGGGCGTTGCGGTAGGCAAGGTTCCAGAAACGCTGAAACCGGAAACGCCCGCCCAACGCGCTGCTTTGAGCGGTTTGGATATTCGAGCGTAAATCGCGTGTCCTTACGAGCCATTGTCCTTGCGAGCGAGTTCTTGTCATTGCGAGCGCAGCGAAGCAATCCGGGTATTTCGAACGGATAACCTGAACGATTGCCTGGCCTTCCTTTCTCCCCCTGTTTCCATTTATCCTTATGAAAGTAATTGCCGAAAAGCCGCTCTGATTGGAAATCGTACTCAAGGAGAATCGCGATGAAACTGAACCGTAGAGATATGCTGGGAGTAACGGGCGCGGGATTGACTGCCCTGGGATTGTTGCATGGCGTTCCTCAGGCCCAGGCGGCCTTGAAACGAGGCGATGTTTTTTCCAAACCGCCCCGAATGAAAGTCGGCCTCGTAACCTATAACCTGGCCAAGGATATGGATGTCGATACACTCATCGATACCTGTTCCAAGGCTCAGATTCAGGGCGTTGAATTGCGTACTACGCACGCACACAAAGTAGAGATGAATCTCAGTAAGGAACAACGCGCCGAAGTGAAGAAAAAGTTCCAGGATTCGCCTGTGGAATTAATGGGTCTGGGCAGCGCATTCGATTACCACACCGCCGACCAGAGCAAACTCCGCAAGGATATCGAAGACACCAAAGCCTACATTCTTCTCGCCGAAGACGTCGGCGCGAGCGGTATTAAAGTGCGTCCCAATGGATTTCCCAAGGAAGTCCCCCGCGAAAAAACGCTGGAACAGATCGGCAAGTCTCTGCGGGAAATCGCTCTTTTCGGTGCGGATCATAACGTGCAAATCCGTCTCGAAGTGCATGGGAGCGAGACCTGCCTGCTTCCGAACAT
This sequence comes from uncultured bacterium, assembly GCA_964520565.1. Taxonomy (GTDB): domain Bacteria; phylum Hinthialibacterota; class Hinthialibacteria; order Hinthialibacterales; family Hinthialibacteraceae; genus CAZFOX01. Next base: position 3,790 of record CAZFOX010000566.1, read on the forward strand.
CAAAGTCATGATGGATCACGCCGATCATCCCAACGCCGGGGTTTGCTGGAACTCCAACATGCAGGACCTGGAAGGCGAAGGATTCGATTACAATTTCGATCTGGTCAAAGGCAAGATTTTTTCCGTACACATGCGCGATCTTTGCGACGATACCTATCCCTACCGGCATTTGTTACGCCGGTTGAGCGAGAC
>CAZFOX010000567.1:0-3980 GCA_964520565.1 uncultured bacterium
GTCCCCCAACTACACCCACTCTATTCAGCGAAGAACCATGTATTTCAATACGATCCCATTCGAATCTGCTTTGAATCCGATCGCAATGACGATCATTCCAAAGAAATTTTACTTCGGGCTGAAAATGAAATTGGAAAAATCTCCGGTTTTCAAATCAATCCAGATCGCAAGGATTGTGATTTGATTTGTTTATTATTGCATCCGAAGAGAGAGAATGACCAGTTGGTTTATCCCTCGGAACATCATACGTTACCTCTCTCGGACAATGAATCGATCCCCGAATTATGGATTCTCACATCCCAGGAAAAAGTGGTGGATTCATCCTTCCAAATTTCGATGGAGAACCCTGAGGCGGGCATACAAATCTTGATTCAGAATCTTCGGAAATATCTGCGCATGATGGAATTAAAACAACTTGCTTCCTCGTGCGGTTTTCCTTTTACTGTTCGGCCGATTCTCTATACTCCCATTCACCAAACCGATTCGGAAATAGACGATCGAATCGATCTCGGCGATAGGGGCGTTTATCGAAGAAAGGCAAATATCGCAGCCGGAGACGATGGTTCATGGATATTGCATTTGAGAGAAATAGAAACCTTTTCTTTGTGCAATACGTCCGATCGTCACTACTATCTCTATGCTTTATCCATACTGCCTTCTGGAAAGATTGAACTCCTGTTTCCGAAAAATGGAAATGAAAAAAGTGCCTTCGTCGAGAGCCATAAAGAACTGAACCTTGAAAACGAAGCCGGGATTCTATTCGACTGTGTGGGGGATATCTCCGTCCAATTTATCGCTTCTCAGGTTCCCATCGATATTTCTCTTTTGGAACAGGAGGAGTATACTGGTTCTCCAATAAAACGTGGAATGCAAAATCCTCTCGAAAGGCTGATGGCCAATGCCTTGTATGGAACGAGAGGCGCTGTCTCATGTCCTGTCGGCCAATGGAGTACCCATCGGTTCGATGGAGTGGTAAACGAGTAGTGGGATTGGAAACAATAACACGAGGTTGTTCCGGATACGCAATGACAACTTGCACGAGTCCTTCCCGGAATGTCGAAGAAGTTCGCCAAATTCTCCACGATCCCCAGTCGTGGAATCAATTTTTGTTGGAGTATTCAGATTGGATTTTTAATGCGGCCTATTCCTGGTGTAAAAAAGTATGCCGGGAAATCCGATGTCCGATCAAGCGTTCCTGGTGGAAACAATGGCTGGACCGTATTCACTCCTGCGATTGCGACGAATTATACGATGCGTATCTGTTTCTGATAGAAACGTTAAAAACGAAAATCCTGCCGTCTTTTCGGGGCGATTGCAGTTTGAAAACATTTTTATTTCCCGTCTTGTATCCTTATGCGCCCCAAAAAGGTCAATATGGATATCGAGTCATTTTCAGTGAATATTTGCGTCGAAAACACGGTCGTTTCCGATTGCCTATGGCGATCCAGAAACGACCCGATATGGAACAGAAGATTTTTATCCTCTTATGCAAAAAATACGAACCCGATTGGGTGGCGAATGAATTAAACACAGATTTAGCTCTTGTCCAGGACATCCACCATCGATATGGCAGATATATTGAACGATGGCGCGTTGCTGAGATCGCTCAATCCAGCATGATGCAAGACGATCGGGAAGAAACCTTCAATCTCGAAACCATCGCCGTGGATTATGACTCGCCCAGGGAAAACCAACGGCGGAATCAATTGTATGATATTTTCTATTCCGCATTTTCTCAATTGCGTGCCCGGGAAAGAGTGATTTTACGGCTTTTCTTTGTGGATGGATCGACAGCTCAGGAAATCGCTCATTCCTTGAATCTGACTCAACGAGCGGTTTATGCGATAAAAGATAAAGCGGTTGAAACGCTTCGCAATATTCTTGAAAAAGATAAAGCCGATTTGCAAAATGAAGATATGATCCAATTGATCGAAGAAGTTATGGTCTGCATTTCCTGAAATAGGGGATAGAGAATGAAGCCGGGACACCGAAATCCTTTTGATTTATTGTCCTCTCTGCCCATTCAATCGGGTGAGCAATGTCCTTCTGTTTCCGACCTGCATGCTTTGGCCGAAAACTGTCTTGATCCAGAGCAACAGGAATCCATAAAATCGCATTTGGAACACTGCGAAGAGTGCTTATTATATGTCAGTCAATTGCGAATCTGGAATGCACGGAGTCACCGGTCTGGTTCTTCACAGTATCATGATTATGCGCGGAAGTTTTTTATCCGAGAAGTTGCCTCCAAGACCGTGGTCTTTAAGAGACGATTGGCCTGGGCGAGTGTGCCCATTCTGATTTTTCTCGTCGTATTTGTTATCTTCAATCCTTTTCACTCTCTCAATGATTCAATCTCCACAGAACCACCGAAGATTATTCTACGAGGGGGGGATAAGGAATTGAAATGGTTGAAAATCGCGGAAATGCTGGATTACTCTCAGTCGAGTTATCCGCGATTGACTTTACTGCAGAAAAAATTCTTTTTGCTGAAATACCTTGATGCGAAGTCCGTTGATTCAGATGGATGGTTTTCGCTCGCAGAAACGTATGCGTTACTCGGCGAAAAAGAAAAAGCCATTTCTTGTTTTCAAAAAGCCCAGATACCAAAGCCGGATGAAAAAGCAGATTCATACATCCCTGTTACATCTTCGAGCGAGCCATTAATCGCTCAAGTTAATTTTTATCAGGTTATGACGAGTGGAGATAAAGAAATCCTTGCGAATGAAAAGTCCCTCCATTCCGGCGATATCTTGGCGATCCAAGTAACGCCTTCGAAGCATTGCTTTTTGTATATCTTCACGATCGATACGGAAAATCGGGGTTCATGGCTATTTCCTGCTGTGGAGTCTCTCATCGCCGAAGTGCGGCCTGAAAAAGGGTATTATGAGGAATTTAGGCTGAACGATGTTTCTGGTGAAGAAAAGTTTTTTATCGTGTTATCCGCGATTCCCGCCCAGGATTTGGAGTATTTCATCACGGAGAACCGATTGGAAACGGATATCGTTATCAGTCGGATTGCTGAGAAAGGACAATTGAATGTCCAATCGGTGGATTCTATCGTGAAATGCCAATCCTCCACCGGAGAAGGATATTATCTCTTTCGAATCCAACATCGATAGGGAAACGGCCTTGAGGCCCCAATCATAAAAACTTGCCAGATAAGAATCCCCCCCTCATAGTTTAGGTGTTCCAGGAACATATCGGCGAATAATCCCCAGACTGATCAAACCGTTGGAGGGTTCATACGGGATAAAAGCCACGCCGAAAGTGAAACCGGTTCCCGCGCTTCCTGTATACTTCATGGATGGCCCCATTCCAAATATGAATCCAATGGATTGAAGCCAAAATGTAAACTCCGGATCTTTTGCGGGATCGATTGTTTGCCATGTTAAACTAGTCCAATACCGTTTATCCAGCGGATCCCAATGATGTTGTTTTTTATGATAGGTGAGGTCGGAAGTAAACAGGTCTTTGGCCGCGGTGGCTTCTTGGAAAGGATCGAAGAGAAAACTGGATAAGTAAGCGATGGGCGTCGTCAGCCAAAAATTCTGATTTGCTTCATGAGAATGAGGAGGATTATCGTTGGCATCCAGCATGTATTGCAAGATTGCCGATTCCATAGTTTTTTGATCCGCCATGGAGCGTGAGATTTTTGCACGAATCTGGGCATTAAGAAAGTTGGGAACGGCGATGGCGGCCAGAATCCCAATGATGGCTACCACAATAAGCAATTCGATAAGAGTAAATCCCTGTCGCACGATCGTTTCCTCTATTGGATCGGACATACTTGCCGACATTACGCTCGACTTGGGTATAATGCCAGTTATCTTTCCGTAGCATATATATATTGTATCTCAAATCCCATTGGGATTATTTCAATTCGGCATCCAATTTCTTGTTCTCCTTGAGCAATTCATCCCAGGTGAGAGTGGTTTGGCGATAGGCGGCTTCTCGTCCCAGAATGGCGGACAGTGTACTTT
>CAZFOX010000568.1:0-3957 GCA_964520565.1 uncultured bacterium
CCAAAGTAGAATGCGTCCCTCGGGAATCCCCCGCGCGGCCGCCAGAGCGCTGGTCAAAGCAAAAGGGAGCGCGAAGACGGTATGAGAAAAGCGCACCAAGCCGAGGTAATTTTTAAGACGATGCAGGAGATTCATCATCGGTTTGTAAATGAGTTTGGGCGGCGACGGAATCGATTTCGCCCCACCCGCCTTTCATTAGATTCCCGCTGTCAAAGCCCAGGTGCTGGAGGATGCGGGCTACCACGAAATCGACCATTTCCTCCACCGTCTTTGGCCGATGATAGAAACCGGGGCTGGCGGGGAGAATCACAGCACCCGCCTGCGAGAGAGTCAGCATATTCTGCAAATGGATCGTGTTATAAGGAGTTTCGCGGGGCACCACGATCAGGGGCCGCCGTTCTTTCAGTGCTACATCGGCCATCCGTACGGCCAGGCTGCCAGAGGTTCCGGTGGCAATGCGTCCCAGGGTTCCCATGCTGCAGGGAGCGATGACGACGGCTTTCAGACCGTAGGAACCGGAGGCGGGAGCCGCGCCGACGTGGGTGTGATGGTGGTAGATCACCCATTCGAACAGGCGTTCGTCCATGCCTGCGATCCGGCCGGTATCCAGATCGACATCCAGCCCCATTTCCAGTTTGGCGATGTGTTTGGCATTGGGGCTGAGGGTCAGATGAACGACCACGTTTCTGCGCACGAGTTCCTGCAGGAGGCGGAACCCGTAAATAACGCCACTGGCGCCGGTTATGGCCAGACCGACTTTCGGGGCCGAGGTTGAAGGAAGAAAACCTTCCATATATTTTATACAACCTTTGAACGGGAAGATGGACAGATTGTAATTACCCGGGGAAATATGGAACAGGGTTATAGATTCATGTTTAGGGGGATGGGGAACACGATCGGAACAAGAGGGAGGTTTACGGTTTTCTCTCCATCCGAAATCCGTTGGGTCATAAAAACATAGTTGAAAAATAAAAATTCCTGGAAGGCGATGGTTTCGCATGGCGTTGAGACTTGTAATTCGCTACAATAGGTAGGATGATTTGATAAAACCGGGCATGGAATGGCAGACGGCCAAGTCCTTGATAATACAGATTCTTCCAAGAAAGAATATTGGATTTACCCAGCGAAAAACGGCGCCGTTCAGTCCGGTGGATGGGAATCGCGCAATCGGGGACCTGGAAGGGATATACTAATGAAATCCGACCCCCTGGAACCATTGATGGATGAGGAAGAACAGGCGCAAATATTATTATGGTTGCGCGCCACCATCGTGGTATGCCTGTTTTTGGCCGCCCTATCGGTTTTGGATGCCTTCATATCGCTATTTGCGTACTGGGCGTTTTTGGGGGGGCGAATGGATCCCAATCAATACCCGGAATGGTACAAGGGATTTCAGGAAATCCAGCAGGCGCCGTTACTTTTTATCGGCATGAATTTATATAATGTTGTGTTGTGGAATGGCGTTATTGTGAGTTGCATCTGGCTGCTGCGGTATTACGTCTGGTCCCGCGCCTTATTAAAGACCCTGTTGGGACTGGATACGATCGTGACAGTCGTTCATCTGTTGTGGAAGAATTGGCAGAATCAATTGACGATCGAAAATCCCGGCTGGTTCATCATGTTGAATGCCATGCAGGTGGGTGCGATCATCGCTCTCACGCATCCCCGAATCGTGCAGTACCTGGAAGGGATATCCCAGCAGCAGAAGCAGGCGGTGCATTCCATACACAATCCGGAACAATAAGAGGGAGAAAGGCGGTTTCAGAACGACATGGACACTCGCACCCTTCAAGTGATACTTGAACATTGTATTCCCCCCGCTCAAATCAAGCGGTATGTTTCCACTCCGCCGGTGGGAGGAGACTGGTATGAAGCCGCCGCCGAAGAGATTTTAAACGAAACTGAAACCGGGATACAGTTATCGAATTGGCTGGACAATGAATCCCGCCCCCAGCAGACGAAAATTCGGGGGATGAAGGTTTCCGAACTCCGCGATCATCTGTCGCCGGAGTTTTTAGAACCCGGGAAGACGTTGGGAATGATTCTATGGGCGTTAACGAGCGACGAGCGATTGAGCGCCCGGAATCTGGCGGATCATCTGATCGAACAATTCAGCGCTCGGGAGGAGGAAGAGGAACCGGCGAAGCCCCGATCCCGCCAAGCGCTGACACTGGACCAGCAAATCGCCGAAATCGATGAAGCCCAGAGCGAGGAAACGCTATCCGAGGAAACGAATGAGGACGATTTGAATCTGGACGAGATCTTGAAAGAGATTCAGGACGAAGACAGTACCGAAGAGGAAGAAGACGGCATCGATTTTATAGACGAGGTTTTGGATACGGAATTGGAGGAGGAAGAGGCTCCAGCCAATCGAGTGGAAATCAACGACGAACTTTTGAATGAAGTGGATTCTTTTATTGCTTCATTGGATAGCCAGGAGACCGATGTATCGGCGGAAAGCGATGAGTTCGACGAATTGGACGAGTTGGACACCCAATCGCTGATAGACGAAGCCGACATGGAGACAAGCGCGGAAGAAGGAGAGGAAGAATTCGATTTCGATATTTCCAGCGAGGACATGGGAGATTTCAAACTGGAGGAGAGTGAAATCATTCCTCAGGAAGAAGAGGAAATCCATCTACCCGTGCCAACCGTTCAGTTGGGAGGAATTACTATCTCCATTGCCTCGCTGAAACGGGCATGCGAAAGCGTATTCGGCGAACCGGTGGAATTGGTGACGGATGAAAGCCTGACCCGGCAGGATCAAATCGTGGTAGTGGGGCGGCAATGCGGAGTGCGGATCATGCACGGCCCAACCTGGACGCAACCGATCGAACCGTTCCGGGAGCAGACGGGCGAAGAGGTTACGATTAATCCCACCAGTTTGAAACTGGCGTTATCGCGGATTTACGAGGAGCCCGTGGAATTGATTCCCGATCCTAAATTGTTATCAGAAGGAACGATCTTATTTGCCGGGAAGTCGACCGGCCTGGCGATCGTGGAAAACCAGCGGGCGCGCGTTTCCCTGCCGGATTGGGCGGTGGGGATTGTGGAGGAAGAGACTTCCGATACCACTCCCAGCGAATTGATGGAAGATGTTGCATTGCTACGCGAACAGATCGCCATGCTCCAAACCCGTTTGGATACGTTGGAGCAATATCCCCCCGCTCCCCCGGCGCGGATCGGGGAGGAACCCCGCGCCGAAGAAATTCCCGAAGAGATCGATACGACCGAAGTCGAGGAAACGACCGATTGGGATTTGGGGCATGTGGAGGATACCCCCATTTCTTTGGAAGATATCGAATCGGAAGAATTAGAACCGATTGTGGGAAAAACGTCCATCGAAGAAGATGCAATCGATCAGGAGTTGATGGAATCCATATCCGCCGGGGAGGAGGAATCCAGCGACGATGGGCTGGGACTGGGCGAAGTCGACCTGAATGAATTAAATCTGGACGAAATCGGCGACGAATCGGAAGAGGAATTAGGCATTGGCGAAATTTCTCTGGGCGATACGGACGAAGAGGAAGTAGAGGAAAAACCGCAAGGGGAAATCGGCGATCTGGAAGAACTCGATCTTAGCGAATTGGGAAGCGAGGAAGAGGAAATTTCGTTGGACGATATCGGTCTGGAGGGTCTCGGGGAGGAAGAGAGTGAAGAAGGAGAAGTGGGAGAGGGCGAATTAAGCCTGGACGATCTCGATCTCAATGCGTTGGACGATTATTCCCTCGGCGAAGAGGAGGAAGTGGAAGAGACCGGCGAAGAGGAATTGGAAGAGGAATTGGAAGAGGAGGAGGAGGAGGAATCCGGCCTGGAGGATGTAGATCTGGGAGATATTCTCAGCGAGTTGGATTCGGAAGAAGAAGATGCGGGGGGCGCACCGCCGCCGATCTTTGAAGGCGAGTCCGTTTTATTGTTGGGTGGTGAGACCAAGAATATGAAAGAATACAAGCGCGT
>CAZFOX010000569.1:0-3952 GCA_964520565.1 uncultured bacterium
TTGATGGATGAATTCGAAAAGTGTCTCTGGTTTGTTTTGCAGGATCATCAGTATCTGCGTATGGATAAAGGCAACCATAAGACAGGATGCAACACCGTGGCCGACAACATCACAGATTGTCATGTACGTATGGGTGGAATCAATGGGATACACATATGCCAAATCCCCTCCTATATGGGCAGCCGATTTATAACGCACTGTGATATTCAAATCGCTCATGTGAATATCCAATGGTATCAACCGTTTGACAATTAATTCAGCCAGCTGCATGTCATAGTCATTGTTAATGGATCCAGGTGGATGATTATTGCAGTTGTTCGTAATTTCGGACATCGTATCCATGATATTTACCTCTGAGGAAATTGTTTAATCTCAACTTTTTTTGAAATCCCTCTTTCTTGAAATGAATCAGAGATCACTCGTTTTAGGAACAGAAATACGAAAAAGCAGCGTGTACAATACGGGAACCAAACCTAATGTCAAAAGAGTGGCGAACATCAAACCGAACATAATCGTAATGGCCATGGGTGCCCAGAAAGGACCGCTGAATGCCAGGGGAATCATCCCCATCACCGTTGCCGTAGCGGCAAGAAACACCGGGCGCATACGGCTGACCCCCGCGTTGACCACAGCCTCTACGGGCGATGAACTGACTTTCATCTGGGCATCGATCTCATCCACTAAAACAATGGTGTTTCGGATAATCACTCCGACAAGACTCATGGCGCCCAGCAAGGCCATGAATCCAAAGGGCTGCCTGAACAACAACATACCCATGGTGATACCGACAGTGGCCATCGGAACCGTAATGAGGATAATTAAAGGTCTCCGGTATGATTTGAACTGCCAAACCAGAATAAGAACCATCAAACCGATCGCCAGCGGCGCGATGGAGACAACATCCTTTTGGCTTTTATTCGATGTCTCATACACACCGCCCCATTCCTTTCGAACACCTTGTGGGAGTGAAAGGTCATCGATTTTCGGCATCAACTCGGTCATGATTTCCGAGGCGGTATAACCCCGCTGCACATCCCCTTGCACGGTGATCGTTCGTTCACGGTTTCTCCGCCAAATGTTTGAGTCTTCCCATTTCATTTGAATATCGGCAACTTGGCGCAAGGGAATCGGAGTACGTGTCTGTTGAGGCCAAATCATCAAGGTGTTCAGTTTGGAAAAATCGTTTCGTTCCATATCGGGGATCCGACAAAAGATGGGGATCCGTTTATCATTTTCACGATAGACGCCAATGGGTGTTTCAGCAGACACGGCCGATAAATTTTCCGCGATAACCGCAGTCGAGAGTCCTGCCTGACGGCATTTCTCCTGATCGATGTGCACAATGGCGCGTAGTACTCGCTGCCGCCAATCCTGCCTGACGTTAACGACATGGGATGTATGGCGCATTATATCTTCGGCTTGTTCGGCGATATGCCGCAACACGTCTTCATTTTTCCCGGTTATTCGTAACTCGAGGGGGAAGCGAACGGGCTCTCCATACTGAAATTCATAAACGCGGGGATCCGCATCGGGAAAATTTTCCCGGAGAAATTCTTCGATGATCCGCATGGTTTCTTCGAGTTGGTCGTACTGTTTAATGTTGACTAGTAACTGCGTAAAACAGGAATCAGGTTCGGCGGGAATCATCGGCAAATAAAAACGGGGGAATCCATCACCGATGAAAGAAGTTACATTGGCGACGTTATTTTGCCGAAGAATAAATTCTTCTATTTTGTTGACGTCATTGGAAACCGCATCAATTCGGGTTCCTTCAGGACGCCAGTAATCGATCATAAACTGCAGGCGGTCTGCGGGAGGGAAAAATATCTGGCGAACGTGAGTAAAGCCGACTGCCGCAGCGACAAGCAACAGGACTGCCGTAGTCAATGTCAACACGCGATGACGCAATAGAAAATAGAGCAGCCTTCGATAAAGACGGTATATCGGCCCACCGAATGGATCATGATTCACGTGGGTGGGAATCTTTGCCCATTGATAGCCATTCAAAGTGGTGAAGGTCATCGCTTGAAACCAACTGGCCATCAACGCAATCGACACCACTTGAAAAATTGATTTGCAATACTCTCCCGTACTGGTATTGGAAAGGCTAATAGGAGAAAACGACAAACAGGCAATCACCGTTCCATAGAACAAGGGCATCCCTACTTCTTTTACCGCGGCGCAGGCGGCATCTAGGCGTTTTGCGCCTTGTTCCATCTTCGCAGAAATCAGCTCGCAAATAACGATGGAGTCGTCGACCAGCACCCCCAATGCAATGATCAAGGCACCCAGTGAAACACGCTGCAGATCGATTCCGGATAGCCACATCATAATAAACGTAATGCAGATGGTGATGGGCGCACCGATGCCGACGATCAACCCCATTCGTGGTCCCAGAGTGAAGAGAAGAAGCACGATCACGATAATGATCGCTTCATATAAACTCTTGATGAATTCATGAATTGATTTACTGATATCCGTGGGTTGAAATGCGATCTCTCCAAATTCAATGCCAACTGGTAGAGTTGCTTTTATTTCTTCGACTTTTTTATGGATCGCATCACCTAAGCGGACAATATTAGCTTTTTCCGTGGGTACAATTCCCAACGCGAGAGCCGGCTGATTGTTGTAGCGAATCATTTTTTCGGGAGGATCAATGTAAGCACGCTGAATTCTAGCAAGATCGCGCAGATAGACCAGCATCCCAGAAACGGGGCTGCGGAAAGTGACATTGAGGAGTTCGTCTAGGGATTGAAACGAACCGGTAGCCGTCACTTGGATTTTCTGGTCTCCCACTTCCAGCGATCCGCTCGTCATGACTACATTTTGCTGTTGGATCGTTTGGGCAATCTGCAATGGGCTGAGTCCCATTTCCGCTAATTTGGAACGTGTAATTTCGAGGTAGATACATTCCTGCTGAACTCCATAGAGTTCCACTTTGGCGACTTCGGAAACCCGCAGTAGTTCCTTGCGGATATCTTTCACTTGTTCTTCCAGTTCGGCGTACGAAAATCCGTCGCCGGTTACGGCCAGCATGATTCCATATACGTCGCCGAATTCGTCGTTCACAAAGGGCCCTATCACGCTTTCGGGCAATTCGGGTTGCGCTTGAATGACTTTTTTGCGGAGTTGATCCCAAATCTGTTTTAAGGCTCGTGTTGGATATTTATCCTTAATTTCGGCCTTGATCAGCGAAACTCCTTCGCTGCTTCTGGATTCTATTTTTTTGATCTCTCCCATCTGCTGTAATTTGATTTCGATTTTGTCGGTAACTTCCTGCTCGACCTGTTTGGCGGTTGCGCCGGGATAGAAAGTAAAGACAATAGCCGTCTTAACAGTGAATTCAGGATCTTCCAGGCGGCCAACCTGCCAATAGGCTGTCACTCCCAGGAGGACAATCAACAATACGACAAAGTATAAAAATTTGTTGTTTTCAATTGACCAGAGAGCGGAATTCATAATTGGACTCCTGATTGCACTTCTTCTGACATCCGGCGCACTTCCTGTCCTTCATGAAGATAATGAACGCCCGCGGTGACCAGAATATCCCCTTTCTGAATATCGCCTTTAACGGGAATCAATTGCGTTTCAGGAGAGCCGATTTCTACAGATTTCTTTTGCACCCGATGGATTTGAGGATCGACGATCCACACCCAGGTTTTTCCGTTGTCTTCAAAAATCGCCGTGATGGGAATCCACATCATCCCGGCAATCGGTGTTTCTTTTGAAGCAATATGGAAGATCACTTCTGCGGTCATGCCCGGGAGAATTTCGCCGACGGGATTATCGACAATCACTGTCGTTTTGTAAGTGTGGCTGTCGGTGTTGGCATTGACACCGATTTCCTTGATGTTGGCGGGAAACAATTTGTCTTTCAGAGGTTCGAAACGCACCTGAACGGTTACATCGGCGATGCGGTCGCGCATAACAATATACTCTTCGGGAATACCAA